>JAZOCP010000109.1:0-9847 GCA_045596585.1 Eubacteriales bacterium | reverse complement strand
GTTTTCCTTAGTCATAGCCGAACGAATTGTGACTGATCCATCAAGTATGTTTATGCTTTTCATAGTTGAAAGAGTTTCTCTAATTTTCTTTTGTGCACTTGGTGCCCAGCTACCATTTTCTATAATTGCAACTGTACGATTTTGGTAATTTCTTTCAAAAAGCTCATATAAAAATTCACGCATTTTAGGGAAAAGATCATTATTGTAGGTGGTTGTTGCAAGAACCTGTATTGGGTATCTAAAGGCATCCTCAACTGCCTCGTGAATGTCTGTGCGTGCAAGATCATTAAGAACAACCTTTTTGCCACCCTGTGTCTCTAATTCAGCCTTTAAAAGCTCAACTGCCTTTTTGGTGTTTCCATATATTGAGGTGTATGAAATTAAAATTCCATCGCTTTCAGCCTCGTATGAGGTCCATGTTTTATAGAGGTTAATATAGTAACCAAGGTTATCATTTAAAATAGGACCATGAAGTGGGCAAATTATAGAAACATCAAGCTGTGATACCTTTTCAAGAAGCTTACCTGCCTGCATACCATATTTACCAACAATACCAAAATAATATCTACGTGCCTCGCAAGCCCACTCGTCTTCTACATCAAGTGCTCCAAATTTGCCAAAGGCATCTGCTGAAAATAGCACCTTATCATAGCTGTCATAGCTGACAATAACCTCAGGCCAATGCACCATAGGTGCAGTTTTAAAGGTCAATGTATGCTTTCCAAGGCATAATGTATCGTTTTCCTTAACTACTATTTGGTTTTCCTTGTAGTCATTTCCAAAAAATTGTTTCATCATCAAAAACGCCTTATCACTTGCAACAATTTTTGCATTTGGGTATTTTGAAATAAAGGCGCTTATGTTAGCAGAATGGTCTGGCTCCATATGATGGACTATTAGGTAATTCGGTTCTTTATTTCCAAGCTCATTTTCTATGTTTTTCAGCCACGTCTTGCCAAATTTTTCATCTACAGTATCCAAAATCGCTATTTTTTCATCATCGATTATATACGAATTATATGCCATACCATTTGGCACGTCATACTGTCCCTCAAAAAGGTCAGTTATATGATCATTTACGCCTATATACTTAATATCGCTGGTTATTTTCATTTTTTGCTCCTTGCATCTTGGTTTTCAATTAATTATATCATATTTGTCTATTGCTTTTCAAGAATTATTATTGCCTACATACCTTTTTTTACTAACATTTTTCACAATTAAATTTTAAGTCTTGACAAAAATTGTTTTTCTATATATAATTAATATAGGTTGTTATATACAACATTGATTTTTTAAGGAGATTTTTATGATTTGCTCTAACTGTGGTAAGGAGATTGCTGATTACTTAAAGCAATGTCCCGAATGTGGTATGCCTACTGCAAATGTCCCTGTTGTTAGGTCCCCCTCTGCTAAAAAAAGAGAATGGAAAGAAACTGACAAGCCATTAATAAATATACCTGCTGTTGTAAATATCTTTGTTTCTTTATACGCGGTTATAAGGTGTTGCTCAGTTATTGTCCCTTCTGTTCTTGCATGGGCTTTATGGAAATTCATATATACCGATCCTACTAATATAGGCTTTTTGAGTGAATTGTGGGAATTTTTCAAACTTAGCAATCATAGTATTGTGTGGGCACTCCTTATTTACTACATTCTTTGTTTTGCAGTTGGTACAGTTCTCTCATTGCCACCATTTTTCATTGGATCATGTATATTGTCCTCGAAGGCACGCAAAAAGAAGCTAAACCAAAAAATCACAATTATCAGTATTTGCTTTACTGTACTTGTTGGTGTTGCATTTTTCTGTGCACTTATTATTTCATTTGCATACTGCTTAATGCCTTCTATAAATATTTCAATAGATCTTATAGATTTTTTAAGTTCATTAAATTAAAAAAAGAGGCACATGCCTCTTTTTTAAATACTATTATTTGTGAGGATATATGTTTAGCAAGGTAACGCCGGAAAAGGCTGGTATCAAATCAAAATACGTAAAGAAATTTATTTGTCGTCTTGAAAAAAGAAATGTGCATATGCACAGTGTCATTTTATGTCGTGGCACTAATATCTTTGGCGAGTTTTATTGGGCACCATTTACTATGGATACCCCGCACAGAATGTACTCTCAAACTAAGAGTTATGTTTCTGTTGCTATTGGCTTACTTCTTGACGAGGGCAAGTTATCTCTTGATGATAAAATAATTGACTTTTTCCCTGAGAAATCAGACACGCCCCATAGTGAAAACATGAAAAAGCAAACTGTAAGAGATATGCTTATGATGTCAACAGTTGGCTTTGGTCAGAGTTGGTTTGGCAAGGGTGCTGTTGACAGAGCCAAGCTTTATTTCACTCGTACAGGTGAGGTAAGATGTCCTGCCACAATTTGGGAATATGATAGCCAAGGGTCTCAGGTGCTTGCTTGTCTTGTTGAAAAGCTTGCTGGTATGCCCCTTTTTGACTATTTAAATGAAAAGATTTTTTCTCATTTAGGTACATTTAAAAATGCTACAATATTAAAAACGCCAACTGGTGAAAGCTGGGGTGATTCCGCCCTTCTTTGTACCTCTCGCGATATGCTTTCCTTTGCTCGTTTTGTTATGAATTATGGTGAAATAAACGGCAAAAGGCTTTTAAGTGAGGATTATTTAAGAACTGCCACCTCGAAGCTAATTGACAATCAAGAAGACGCTCATGAAGATGTTTTATCCCACGGATATGGCTATCAATTTTGGCGCACTGAAAAAAATGGGTTTGCTTTTATCGGCATGGGCGACCAGTTAACCATTTGCTTACCTGATTACAACTTTATTTTCGTTTGCACAGCAGACAACCAAGGCTCAAGCTATTCACGTGAGTTAATATTATCAAGCCTATTTGATATTATAGTTGATAACCTTGAAGAAAACGAGCTTTTGGCTGACGAAAATGCTGTTAAGGAATTAGAAAACGCGACACAGGGTCTTACTCTTTTCTCTATCAAGGGCGAGAGCACCTCTCCTTACATGGCTAAAATTGAGGGTAAGGAGTTTGTCTTTGCCAAGAACGAATTAGGTCTTAAAAATCTCTCATTTTCCTTTAGTGAAATTGGTGGAATTTTGAAATATGAAAATGAAAACGGGGTTCTTGAATTACCATTCAGCTTTAACGAAAACTTAATTTGTGAGTTCCCAGAGCTTGGCTATTCACAAGATGTGGGTGGAGTTAGGTCAACTGACGGCTCAAAATACAAGTGTGCCTCATCTGGCGCTTGGCTCTCCCCTAACAAGCTAATGATTTTTGCACAGGTTATTGATAGATATCTCGGAAATGTGTCTATGTGCTTTGGATTTAATGATGACTGTATTACAGTTACCGCTTATAAGATCGCAGAGGATTTTTTGTGGAATTATAATGGTCAAGCATACGGGAAGGCAAAATAATTAAAGAACCACCAGAAATTCTGGTGGTTTTCTTTTTAAATAAACATAGGTCATTTTATGCTTTTGCCCATTTCATAGGCTTGCTTCATATATTCTGTAGCTTTGACATCGCCCTTGTCGTTGACACCGCCACCACTTATATAACCCTTTTCAATGCTTCCCTCGCAACACTCAAGAAACCCTCTCATACAGCCAAGAGTGCCATTCATTGTATTTGGTTCATTTTCCCCTGCTGTCATTATGTAGTAAAATTCTTTATTTGTAATTTCTGTCCAACGTGCAACTGTACGGTCAATTAATGCCTTTAGCTGTGCGTTCATTGAATAAAAATATACAGGGCTTGCAAGCACTATAACATCAGTATCTATTATAGCTTGCAAAATTTCTGCCATATCGTCCTTTTGTATGCATACCCCCTTTGTGCAAGCATAACAGCCAAGGCAAGGGGAAATTTTCTTTTCGCATACACGGATTTTTGTAACCTCATTACCAGACTCCATAGCTCCCCTTAAAAATTCGTCACATAGTAGGTCTGAGTTGCCGCCCTTTCTTGGGCTTCCAGATAAAATCAATACCTTTTTCATAGTTATTTCTCCATTAGATTTGATATTTCAAGAGCAGTTTCCTTTATTTGCTTTTCGTTTGTAATTGTTGCATCACCATCGCCAAGCTGCTCACCATACATACCAAAGCCTGCGTGGTTACCACCTATTACTATGTGCTCAGTATAGTAGGCTGGCAGGTTGGTTTTATATTTTTCGTATTTTTCTCTATTCATTACCTCGTCTTTTTCACCATAAATTGATAAAACTTTGAGGGACGTGTCTGAAAAATCGACTGTTGAATAAGAGCCAAGAAGTATAAGACCACAAAAATCATCTTGATTTTTAGATAGGTAGCTTGATGCCATTGAGCCACCAAGTGAGTGACCGCCTATGTACCATTTTTCAATCTCGGGGTATTGTTCTTTTATACCATTTGCTCCATTTATATTAAATACAGCTAAGTTGAATGGCATTTCTACAATTATTGATAATATATCATTTTTTGCACACTCTGCCATTAAGGGGTGGTATGCTTCTGCCTCCACCTTGCCACCTGGGTAGAAGATAAAGCCTGCCTTTGGGATTTCTGGCACAAATGCAGTTGTACGTCTATCTAATTCCTTTATAGTTACATTGCTTTCCTTTAAATATGTATTTACCTCGCTATCATTTGCCTTATATGACGAGCCAAGGTATGATATCAAAAGCAACGCAACTATTACTACTATTTCCAAAATGCCCAGTGAAACCGAGAGAATTATTCTTTTCTTTTTAGTCATTTTTTACTCCATGCCATTGTTAGTTTTCGTCTTTAACTATTATATCACGATTTTCTTATCCTTGCTATCACTATTTAATGAATATTTATGATAATATATCTTATATTATATTGACATTTGCTAATTAAGTGTGATATAATTTTTTTATCTTTTTATTCTATTAAAGCACTAAAGCAACAAGGGGCACACACAATGAAATGGATTGATTACGTAATAATGATAATTTTTGCGCTTGCCATGGTTGGCATCGCTATTTATACAAGGAGCCGTTCAAAATCGGTTAACGACTTTTTATTAGCTGGTAAAAAAGGACTTAATGGTTGGATGACAGCCTTTGCCTATGGCACTACTTATTTTTCTGCTGTAATTTTCGTTGGCTACGCAGGAAAATACGGAAACTCATTTGGTGCCTCAACTGTTCTGATAGGCATTGGCAACGCAATAATTGGTACTCTTATTGCTTGGCTTGTTCTTGCAAAGCGTACTAAAAATATGACCCAAAGGCTTAGTGCAAAAACGATGCCTGAGTTTTTTGAGAAAAGGTATGATAGCCACGCACTTAAAATAGTATCCGCTATAGTTATATTTATTTTCTTGATTCCTTACTCTGCCTCGGTTTACAGTGGAATTAGCAGTCTTTTTGAAACAATTTCCCCTATCCCTGGTTGGGCTATAATGATTATCTTGGCAGTTATTACCGCTATATATTTGTTCTTCGGTGGATATTTTGCAACTGCACTTTCCGATTTTATTCAAGGAATAATTATGATTGTTGGCGTTATTATTATGATTATATTCTTCCTTAATAATGACTTTGTTGATTGGAACATTTCGGCACTATTTACTGAGGGCCCAAATCCATTTACAAGCGAAGCAAACAAGGGCGGTATTTTTGGAGATGCCGTTTCACTTCTTTCTCTTGTTGGCCTTACATCGTTTGGAGTATGGGCGCTTCCACAAACAATTCACAAATATTACGCAATTAGAGATAAAAAGGCTATTTATCAAGGTATTATTGTAAGCACTGCTTTTGCTTTGATTATTGGTTGTATTGCATATTTTTCGGGCGCTTTGAGCTATTTCTTCCCACAAGAGGTAATCGGCGCAAACCCAGATAAATTTATTCCACTTATGCTTGCAAGGGTTATTCCTGCTGGACTTATGGGAATTATTGCTGTTCTTATTCTTTCGGCGAGCATGTCAACACTTTCTTCTGTTTCTCTTGCCAGTGCATCTGTTGTTGCAGTTGACCTATATAAGGGCGCTGTTAACAAAAAGGCTGGCGATAAGCACGTAAACTGGGTAATGAGAGGTCTTAGCCTTGCATTTATCGTTATTTCTGTTGTTATTGCAATTATAAATGAAAAATCCGGCTTCTCTGCTATCGCTTATTTGATGGGCATTAGCTGGGGCACACTGGCTGGATGCTTTATGGGTCCATACGTGCTTGGTGTGCTTTGGAAAAGAGTTACAAAGAGTGCTGTTTGGGCATCAATAATTAGCTCTCTTGTTCTAACCGTTTCACTCATTTTCGTGTTTGGTTATTGGAAGAGCGATTGGGCTTGTTCATTTACCGATGCTATCAAAAACGGCTTTTCATGCTCACCACTTATCGGTGTTATTTGTATGGCATTTTCCGTTATTATTACAATCATTGTTTCACTTTGCACAAAAAAGCCGAGTGATGAAATTTTATATAATGCCTTTGACAAAAGCTTTGAAGGAGAAATTAAATAATTATGATTTGGTCTAAAGAAGAAACTCTACCAAGAGAAGAATTAGAAAAATTACAGCTTGAGCGCCTTAAGGAAACCGTTAACCGTGTTTACGAAAAGGTGCCAGCATATAGAAAGAAAATGGATGAGGCTGGTGTTAAGCCCGATGACATTAAGGAATTAAAGGACTTAGCTAAGCTACCTTTTGTTACAAAGCAAGATATGAGAGATAACTATCCATTTGGACTTTTTGCAGTACCAAAGGATAAGCTTGTTAGAATCCACGCATCAAGTGGTACAACTGGCAAGCCAACTGTTGTAGGCTATACCCAAGGTGACCTTGAAACATGGACTGAGTGTGTTTCAAGAATTGCTTGTATGGGTGGTGCCTCTGACAAGGATGTGGCGCAAATATGCTTTGGCTATGGTATGTTTACTGGTGCTTTAGGACTTCACTATGGTCTTGAGAAAATCGGAGCTGCTATTGTTCCATCTTCAACTGGTAACTCTCAAAAGCAAATTATGTATATGCAGGATTTTGAAACCTCACTTTTAGTTGCAACTCCTTCATATGCTTTGCGTCTTGCCGAGGTCGCACGTGAAATGGGTGTTGACCCACAAAAGGATTTAAAGGTAAAGATTGCTCTTGTTGGTAGTGAGCTACTAACTGATGCTATGCGTGAGGAAATGCATAAATTTTGGGGCGAGGATTTATTAATCACCACCAATTATGGTATGAGTGAGCTTATGGGTCCTGGTGTTTCAGGTGAGTGTCTTGAGCATTGTGGTATGCATATAAACGAGGATTACTTTATTCCTGAAATTATCGACCCACAAACGGGTGAGGTATTGCCAGCAGGTGAGCAAGGTGAGCTTGTTATCACCTGTATAAAGAAGGAGGGCTTACCTCTTATTAGATACAGAACAAAAGATATTACTCGTCTTTTCTATGATAAATGTAAATGTGGCAGAACACTTTGCCGTATGGAAAATCTCTGTGGTAGAAGTGATGATATGCTTAAAATACGTGGTGTTAACGTATTTCCAAGCCAAATTGAAGAGGTTATTCTCTCAGTTAACGAGCTTGGTCCACACTATGAAATCATTCTTGAGCGCGAGGGCTATCTTGACAAGTTAACTGTTAAGGTTGAGCTTGCACACTCAACAGACTCATTTAGTGAGCTTGAGAAAATCAAGAAGGAAGTGCAAGGCAAATTAAAGATAATTCTTGGTCTTGATGCCAAGGTAATGCTTGAGTCTCCAAACACATTACAGCGTTTTGAGGGTAAAGCAAAAAGAGTTAAGGATTTAAGAGGTATAAAATAATGGCAAAGAAAACTATAATGCTCGGCAACGAGGCTATTGCAAGAGGTGCATACGAGGCTGGCGTTAAGCTATCAAGCGCTTACCCAGGAACTCCAAGCACTGAAATTAGCGAATATTTAGCTAAATATGATGAAATTTACACAGAGTGGGCTCCTAATGAAAAGGTTGCTACTGAGGTTGCAATTGGCGCCTCCTTTTCTGGTGTGCGTAGTCTTGCGTGTATGAAGCACGTTGGATTAAATGTTGCATCCGACCCACTTTATACCTTTTCATATACAGGTGTTAATGGTGGTGCTGTAATTGTTGTTGCAGACGACCCAGGTCTTGCATCATCTCAAAATGAGCAAGACACACGTATGGTTGCAAGAAGTGCACACGTGCCTGTGCTTGAGCCATCTGATAGCCAAGAGGCTAAGGATTTTATGAAAATCGCTTATGAAATAAGTGAAAAATATGATACTCCTGTTATTTTACGTACTACAACAAAGCTTGCTCACTCACAAAGCATAGTTGAGCTTGGTGAAAGAGTGGAGGTTTGTGACAAGGAATATTCAAGAAACACAGCTAAATATGTTATGATGCCTGCCTCTGCTATTGGTAGACACGTAGTAGTTGAGGAAAGAGAAAATCGTTTAGCAAATGATGCTTATTCCCTCTCTATAAATAAAATTGAAAAGGGTACATCTGATATTGGCTTTATTACCTCTGGTATTGCTTATCAATACGTAAAAGAGGCTTGCCCTGATGCAAATGTATTAAAGCTTGGTCTTGTTAACCCACTTTCAAAGATATTAATTGAAGAATTTTGTTCACTTTGTAAGACAGTTTATGTTTTCGAGGAGCTCGAGCCTGTTATTGAGGAGCAAGTAAGAGCTTGGGGACTTAAGGTCATTGGAAAAGAGGCATTTACACGTCAAGGTGAATACTCAACCAATCTACTTAAGCGCGTTGTTTATGGCAATGATGATGCTGTGTTTGAAAAGCAAGAGGCACCTGCACGTCCTCCTATTTTGTGCCCTGGCTGTCCACACAGAAGTGTTTATTCCGTACTTAATAAATTAAAGATACACGCAAGTGGTGATATTGGCTGTTATACTCTTGGTGCAGTTCCACCTCTTGGTGTTGTAGATACCTGTGTTTGCATGGGCGCATCAATCTCTGCTCTACATGGTATGGAAAAGGGCAAGGGTAAGGATTATATTAAAAATTGGGTTGCTGTAATTGGTGACTCTACCTTCCTACATACTGGTGTTAACTCACTTATCAACTTAGTTTATAACAAGTCAACTGCTACTGTTATGATTCTTGACAACCGTACTACTGGTATGACAGGACATCAAGACCACGCAGCAACTGGTAAGACCTTAAAGGGTGAGGAAACATATGCTATTGATTTAGCTGAGCTTTGTCGTGCTATTGGTGTTCCTAATGTTATTGAGGTAAACGCATTTGATACTAAGGAGCTTGAAAGAATTGTTAAGGAAAGCACACAAAGTGATACCTTAACTGTAATTATTACAAAAGCACCTTGTGTTCTTTTGAAGGGACAAAAGTTCCCAAATGTATGCAAGGCTAACCCTGAGGCGTGCAAAAAATGTGGTATGTGTCTAAAAATTGGTTGTCCTGCTATTACTAAGAATAGTGACGGAACAATTAAAATTGATGCAACAATGTGCAACGGCTGTGGTCTTTGCAAGAGTTATTGCAAGTTCAATGCTATTGAAACGGTGGTAAGATAAGATGACTAAGAATATTATGATTGTTGGTGTTGGCGGACAAGGCACACTTCTTACGAGTAGAATTATTGGTAAGGTAGCGCTTGAAGCTGGGCACGATGTTAAAATTTCAGAGGTACACGGTATGGCTCAACGTGGTGGTAGCGTTGTTACCTTTGTTAGATTTGGAGAAAAGGTTTCTGAGCCTGTGGTTGAAGAGGGTCAAGCTGATGTAATTATCGCGTTTGAAAGACTTGAGGCTCTTCGCTATGCTCACTTTCTAAAAAAGGACGGCGTTTTAGTTGTAAATGACTGCCGTATTGACCCTATGACTGTTGTTATAGG
>JAZOCP010000108.1:0-7887 GCA_045596585.1 Eubacteriales bacterium | reverse complement strand
AATGGTTTGCTTTCTGGAAGGATTACTGCGCTAACTTTCTATACAATCTTGGCATGAAGAAGGAAAATCTTCGTCTAAGAGACCATGACCCTGAGGAGCTTTGCTTCTATTCTAAGGCAACAACAGACTTTGAATATCTATTCCCATTCGGTTGGGGTGAGCTTTGGGGTATTGCTGACCGTACAGACTACGACCTAACTCAACATGCTAACCTTTCAGGCGAGGCTATGGAATATTTTGACCCGGAAACAAATGAAAAATATGTTCCTTACGTTATTGAGCCATCACTTGGTGCTGACCGTGTAACACTTGCTTTCTTGGTTGAGGCTTATGACGAAGAGGCTGTTGGAGAAAATGACACTCGTGTTGTTCTTCACTTTCACCCTGCTCTTGCTCCTTTCAAGGCAGCAGTTCTTCCTCTTTCAAAGAAGCTCTCTGACAAGGCTGAAGCTATTTGGGAAGACCTTTCAAAGCATTTCAGCGTTGACTTTGACGAAACAGGCTCAATTGGTAAGAGATACCGTCGTCAAGACGAAATTGGTACTCCATACTGCATCACATACGATTTTGAATCAGAAAATGATGGTTGCGTAACAGTGCGTGACAGAGATACTATGGAGCAAGTAAGACTTCCAATCTCTGAACTTAAGAATTACATCGAAGAAAAATTGATGTTTTAATATTGACAAAACAAAAACTTAATGATAAAATAACTATAATATAAAAACTGTGACGGAGACAGTAGCCTTCGGTAAACGCTTTAGCGAGTTGGGGATGGTGTAAGCCCAATGCAAGTAGCCGATACGTGAATATCACTCCCGAGTTTCTTGGCGAAATTAGTAGTCAATGACGGAATCTCACCGTTATATGAGACGCATATAGATTTGTATGTTGAATAGGTGGTAACGAATTATTTTTATCTCGTCCTGTTCATACAGGGCGAGATTTTTTCTTTAGAAAGGAATTAAAAATGTATAACAAGGTTTCTACTAATCTCAACTTTGTTGAGAGAGAAAAAGCAACTGAACAATTCTGGAAGGATAACCAAATTTTTGAAAAAAGCATAAAAATGCGTGAAAATGCTCCTTCCTACACATTTTATGATGGCCCACCAACAGCTAATGGTAAGCCTCATATTGGTCACGTTTTAACTCGTGTTATTAAAGATATGATTCCAAGATACAGAACTATGAAGGGCTATATGGTTCCAAGAAAAGCCGGTTGGGACACTCATGGTCTTCCAGTTGAACTTGAGGTTGAAAAGCTTCTTGGTCTTGATGGTAAAGAGCAAATTGAAGAATATGGTCTTGAGCCATTTATCGCAAAATGTAAGGAAAGCGTTTGGAAGTACAAGGGCATGTGGGAGGACTTTTCCTCCACAGTTGGCTTCTGGGCTGATATGGATCATCCATACGTAACATATAGTAACAACTTTATCGAGTCTGAATGGTGGGCTCTTAAGCAAATTTGGGACAAGGGTCTTTTATATAAGGGCTTTAAGATAGTTCCTTATTGCCCACGTTGTGGCACTCCACTTTCCTCACACGAGGTTGCACAAGGCTATAAAACTGTTAAGGAAAAGTCTGCAGTTGTTAGATTTAAAATCATTGGCGAGGATGCATTCTTCCTTGCTTGGACAACAACTCCTTGGACACTTCCATCTAACGTTGCACTTTGTGTAAACCCAGACGAAGCATATTGCAAGGTTAAGGCAATTGATGGCTACACATATTATATGGCTAAGGCTCTACTTGACAAGGTTCTTGGTGCGCTTTGCAAGGAAGAGGGCGAAAAGGCTTACGAAATTCTTGAGGAATATAAGGGTAAAGACCTTGAATATAAGGAATATGAGCCACTATTTGCTTGCGCTGGTGCAAGTGCTAAAAAGCAAAACAAAAAAGCTCACTTTGTTACCTGCGATAGCTATGTAACAATGGAAGACGGTACTGGTATTGTTCATATTGCTCCTGCTTTCGGTGAGGACGACTCACGTATTGGTAGAAACTATGACCTACCATTTGTTCAATTTGTTAATGGCAAAGGCGAAATGACTGAGGATACTGACTATGCTGGTATCTTCTGCAAGAAAGCTGACCCAATGATTTTAAGTGACCTTTCAAAAGAAGGCAAACTATTTGATGCTCCTAAGTTTGAGCATGATTATCCGTTCTGTTGGAGATGCGACTCTCCACTTATCTACTACGCACGTGAGTCTTGGTTTATCAAGATGAGCGCTGTTCGTGACAATCTTATCAAAAATAACAACACAATAAACTGGATTCCTGAATCTATCGGTAAGGGACGCTTTGGCTCTTGGATTGCAAACGTACAAGACTGGGGGCTTAGCCGTAATAGATACTGGGGTACTCCACTAAACATTTGGGAATGTGAATGTGGTCACAAGCATTCAATTGGTTCAATCGAGGAATTAAAGTCAATGTCTGACAATTGTCCTGATGATGTAGAGCTACACAGACCATTTGTTGATAATGTAACTATTAAATGCGAAAAATGTGGCGGTCAAATGAAACGTGTTCCTGAGGTTATCGACTGTTGGTTTGACTCAGGTGCTATGCCTTTTGCACAACATCACTATCCATTCGAAAATAAAGACCTATGTGACGCTCAATTCCCTGCTGACTTTATTTCAGAGGCTGTTGACCAAACAAGAGGTTGGTTCTATTCCCTTCTTGCTATTTCAACTCTTATCTTTGATAAGGCTCCTTATAAAAATGTTATCGTTCTTGGCCACGTTCAAGACGAAAACGGACAAAAGAAGTCTAAATCCAAGGGTAACGCAGTTGACCCATTTGATGCTCTACAAACATATGGTGCAGATGCAATTAGATGGTACTTCTACACTAACTCAGCACCATGGCTACCAAACCGTTTCCATGGAAAGGCAGTTATTGAAGGACAAAGAAAGTTTATGGGTACTCTTTGGAACACATACGCATTCTATGTTCTCTATGCTAACATTGATAAATTTGACCCAAGCAAATATAACTTAAAGGATTGCAAGCTTTCCGTTATGGACAAGTGGCTCCTTTCAAGAATGAACACAATGGTTAAGGACGTTGATTCTTGCCTTGAAAATTATAAAATCCCAGAGGCTGCAAAGGCTCTTGACTCCTTTGTTGATGAGCTTTCTAACTGGTATGTAAGACGTGGACGTGAGAGATACTGGGCACAAACAATGACAGATGACAAGATTAGCGCTTATATGACTCTATATACTGCTCTTGTTACTGTTGCAAAGGCAAGCGCTCCTATGATTCCATTTATGGCTGAGGACATATACAGAAACCTTGTTTGTAATATTTACAAGGAAGCCCCTGTTAGTGTTCACCTTTGCAACTTCCCAGTTGTTGACGAAAGCGCAATTGACACAGAGCTTGAAGAAAACATGGAAGAGCTACTTGATATTGTTGTTATGGGACGTGCTGCAAGAAATGGCGCTTCAATGAAGAACCGTCAGCCACTTTCCACAATGTATGTTCAAGCAAAGAAAGAGCTTCCTTCCTACTGTGTTGATATTATTGAAGACGAGCTTAACATTAAAAATGTTAAATTTGTTAACGATATGTCAGAATTCTCCTCTTACTCATTCAAGCCACAGCTCAAAACTGTTGGTCCTAAGTATGGTAAGTTCCTCGGCGCTATAAGAACACTTCTATCCGAGGTAGATGGCAACAAGGCAAAGAACGAGCTTGACACAACAGGTGCTATTAAGTTTGATGTTGACGGAAACGAAATTGTACTTACCGAAGAAGATTTGCTTATCGACATTAAGCAAAAGGAAGGCTACTTCTCTCTCTCCGATAAATACACAACAGTTGCTATTGATACCACTCTTACAGCTGAGCTCATTGAGGAAGGCTTTGTAAATGAGGTTATCAGTAAGCTACAAACAATGCGTAAGGATTCCGACTTTGATGTTACTGACCACATTAAGGTTTATGTAAACAACAATGATAAAATCGCTGAGGTTGTTAAAAACAACGAGGCGGAAATTGCTAAAATTGTTCTCGGCGACGAGTTTGTTTACGCACAAGACGGAGCAAACGCAAAATCTTGGGACATCAATGGTGAAAAGGTTAACCTATCCGTTGAAAAGCTATAAATTTAAGGCTATCGCAAATTGCGATAGCCTTTTTATTATAATTCAAAAAAACATTTGTATTTTTACCGTGTTTATGTTATACTATTTGCGTGAATAATATAATTACTATATTTTGGAGGAAATTTCCTTGATTATCGCACTTGAAAACGCAAAGTACGAATTACAAAATTTTCGTGAAAATATCAAAGAGCTACACAGCTCACTTAAAATTGACGAACTAAGAGCTGAGGTTGAGGAGCTTGAAAAGACCACCTTTGACCCTGATTTTTGGTCTAACCAAGAAAACTCAACTAAGGTTTTACAAAAAATAAAACAAATGAAGTCAAAGATTGAAAACTTTGATGCGCTTGAAGCGAAGCTTGAGGACACAATTACTTTGACCGAAATGGCAATTGAAGAAAACGACGAAAGCTTAGTTGAGGAAATTTTGGCTGAGCAAACAGCAATTATTGCTGAGGAAGAAAAGCAAAGAATTGAGGTTCTTCTCTCTGGCGAATATGACAAAAACAATGCAATTATTTCCTTCCATCCAGGTGCAGGTGGTACTGAAGCACAAGACTGGGCGCTTATGCTATATCGTCTTTATACAAGATGGGGCGAAAAGCACGGCTACAACGTTAAGCTTATTGACTGGCTTGATGGTGAAGAGGCAGGGCTAAAAAGTGCAACCATCTTGGTTGAGGGACTTAATGCTTATGGCTATTTAAAGAGTGAAAATGGCGTACACCGCTTGGTTCGTGTTTCTCCATTTGATGCATCTGGTCGTAGACATACATCATTTGCATCCGTTGAGGTAATGCCAGAATTTGATGACGACAACTCTATTGAAATTAACGAGGCTGACCTTGAAATTACTGCTCACCGCTCCTCTGGTGCCGGTGGACAGCACGTAAACAAGACTGACTCAGCTATTAGAATTGTGCATATTCCAACCGGTATTGTTGTTGGCTGTCAAACTGAAAGAAGCCAGCTACAAAACAAGGAAACAGCTATGAAAATGCTCAAATCCAAGCTTATGGAAATAAAGCAACGTGAAAAGCTTGATAGAATTGAGGACATCAAGGGTAACAAGACAAACATTGAATGGGGCTCACAAATCCGTTCTTATGTATTTATGCCCTATACTCTTGCAAAAGACACCCGTACAGGATATGAGGATGGCAACATCCAAGCTGTTATGGATGGCGAAATTGACGGCTTTATAAATGCATATCTTAAGGAAAATGCCGGCAAATGATTAAAGAAGAAACAAGATTTGTGTCCTCTACTGTTTTTGAAGGCATGACATCAATAAGAGCCTTGCTTGATAACCTAAAAAACAACGTAGAAAACGCAAGAAAAATTGAAAAAATCATTTTTGACAAAGACAAAGTTAAGTCCAAAGAAAAGGATTATAAATATCTTACCAAAATGGCTACTGAATTTGACTTTGAGGTCTCAATCGTTGATACTGAAGTAATTGATAAAATCACGGTTGGTGCATCTCACGGTGGCATTGTTGCTATTTGTGGTGAAAGACAATATCCTGTATTATCACAAGACTTACTTATAAAAAATGGATTTTATGTAATGATTGAGGGCATTGAGGACCCATATAACTTTGGGTATGCTCTACGCTCAATTTACGCATCTGGTGCTGATGGAATAATTCTCTCTGAGCGCAACTGGCTAAGTGCCTCTGGCGTTGTTTGTCGTTCATCCGCTGGAGCAAGCGAAAGACTTAACATTTTCATCGAAAATGATGATTTTATAAAAACCTTCAAGGAATGTGGCTATAAGGTTGTTTGTGCTGATATAAAAAACTCAGTTAGCGTATATGAGGCTGACCTTAAAAAGCCTATTTTACTTATTGTTGGTGGTGAGAAAAGAGGCATTTCCTCGTCTATAATGAAGCAAGCTGACCAAATTGTTAGAATTGACTATGGTCGGCGATTTGATGCAGCGCTTTCTGCTGCCTCCGCATCTACCATACTTGCCTTTGAGGTATATAAAAGCAATAAATAAAGCAATGTATTAGCATTGCTTTATTTTTTATCATTTGGTGTAAATTCCGGCTTTCTTGGCACCTCGCTATTTACGCCTTGATTTTCTGCATTTACCTCAGTGTTTGGTGCTATTGCTCCACCACTTGGACCAAAGTCAAATGGTGTACCATTATCACATTTTGACGATGAAATACCATACTCTGACTTTTTATTAAACGTTAATCTGCTCTTTTCAATTGTATTTTCACATATTACATTTAAGTCCTCACAAACAAGACCCATATTATCACCTTTTATTTGTGGGATTTCTGCCTGTCCTCTAATTTTCCCTCTTCTTTTATTCTTCATATTTCACCTTTTATATTAATTTTTATACTTTTATGATTTACTATTTAAGAGAAACAATACTCAAAATTTCAACTGAAAAATTTGACTTTAAAACCAACAAATTCAACAAATTTTATCCACTAATTAATTGACATAATAATATTGATATTGTATAATATATCTATATATCAAAGAATGGGCGGTGAAAATTATGAAATTAGAAAAGAAGTATGGACTTCTTACAGCTATAGGTATGGTAGTTGGAATTGTAATTGGTTCAGGTGTCTTTTTTAAAGCACAAAGTGTTTTGGACAAAACTGGTGGAAATGTATCTTTAGGGATTTTAGCATGGATTATTGGTGGAATTGTAATTGTTTCCTGTGCATGTACTTTTGCAGTTATTGCCACAAAGTATGAAAGAGTAAATGGTTTAGTTGACTATTCTGAAGCTATGGTTGGAAAGAAGTATGCTTATTTCATTGGATGGTTTGCTGCTACTATTTATTATCCTACGTTGACGAGTGTTTTATCTTGGTTATGTGCAAGATATACAGGAGAGTTACTTGGTCCAGGATGGGAACTTACAAGCAACAATGTAATGGTTTTAGGATATGTATTTATGATTGCTACATTTGCACTAAATGCTGTTGCGCCAAAGCTAGCTGGTAAGTATCAAGTTTCAACAACTTTTATTAAATTGATTCCTTTGATTTTGATGGCTGTTGTTGGTATTGTTTATGGTTTAGTTAAAACTCAAGTTCATTTTGAAGTCATTAATGGTGAGGTTGTAAATACTGGTACTAATCAAATGCAAGTCTTACTTGAAAACTTTAGTGTTAAAGGAAAAGGTGGGGCAGCTGTATTATTTGGCGCTGTTGTTTCTACAGCATTTGCTTATGATGGATGGATTGTTGCTACATGTATAAATGCAGAGTTGAAAGATGCTAAAAAGAATTTACCATTAGCATTATTACTTGGGTCAATCTTAATTATTGTGATTTATATTTTATATTATTTAGGTGTTGCTGGTGGAGCTACTGTTGATGTACTAATTAAAGGTGGAGCTAGTTATGCATTTAAAGAAGTGTTTGGTAATTTTGTTGGTACAATTTTAACAGTATTTATTGTTGTTTCATGTATGGGTACATTGAATGGATTAATGATGGCAAGTGCGAGAGGGTTCTACTCAATAGCTGAACGTAGCCAAGGACCAAAACCTGAAATATTAAAACAAATTGATCCTAATACTAATGTTCCTACAAACTCAGCGGTTTTTGGATTGCTTGCCGCATCAATATGGTATGCTTTCTTCTTTGGTGCAAATCTATCTGGACAAAATTGGTTTGGTATTTTTGCATTTGATAGCTCTGAACTACCAATTGTTACAGTTTATAGTATGTATATTCCAATCTTTTTAATGATGATTGTAAGAGAAAGAAAGAATTTTGGTGT
>JAZOCP010000107.1:0-3226 GCA_045596585.1 Eubacteriales bacterium | reverse complement strand
GGCAACTGGCACTGAGGTATCATACGGCTTGTTCGCAGGAACTAAGGCGGGGCTTGGCACCAATGATGTGATAGGTGAAAATGGCGAGGCTATTGATGGCGCAATTGTAGCTGGCTTTGAAAATAGTAAATATTCGTTTATGTATATCAAAATGTACGGCTTCAATGAAGATAACAAGGATACACTTTTTGCAATTGGTGCTTACGTTGAGGTGACAGATGAGGAAAGCAAGACGTATTCCTGTTTGCAGGTTGGAACACCTAACGAAAACGAAAAATACGAATTTATTAAGTATAGTGATTTCAAAAAATAAGAAAAAAGCAGACCCTGTGTCTGCTTTTTCTTTTTAATGTTTGCTATGATATTACTTAGCATAATTGTCTTACAGCTTAGTGCACCAGGGCAAAGATGGCGTAAAACTTAAAGAGGGATTTTGGGCTTTGCTTTGCCAAAAAATCAAGCCACAGCTTCATATGCATACTACGGAAATATTCCGTTTGTATAAAGGTTGTTTTTTGAAATATGGTATGCTAAAATTAAATTACAATTATTTATAATTTTATAGGAGAAAAATGTCAACTCTTAAAAATATTGCAAAAATCGCAAATTGCTCTGTTTCTACAGTTTCAAGAGCAATTAATAATTGCCACGATGTTTCTGAGCAAACAAGGACACGCGTTTTAGAAATTGCGAAGGAGCAAGGCTACTTTCAGGCAAAAAAGCATATTAAGGCAGAGAACAGGAAGAAAAATCACTTCAATATTGCTATTATTAGTCCTGAAATTGAAAGCTCTTTTTATTCCGGAACGCTGGTTCATATAACAAAAGAAATTTCAAGGCTTAATGCCCGTTACGTAATTTATGATTATTCCTTTAACGAAGCGGAGCTTAAAAAGCTGCTTGATATGTGTCAGGATGAGATGAATATCGATGCCATAATTTGCCTTGGCGGATATAATAACAAGCATCTAAAGAGTAATATTCCTATTATTTTTGCAGCTAGCGAAGAAGGATTTTCATCTTTCGTATTTGGCGTTTCAAATGGGGCCCGCTCCTTTTTTGAGGAAGCAGAAAAAAACAATTTGAAAAGTGTTTGCTTCATTGGGGAAGCATTGACAGTAGGACGGGAAAGAGTGTTTACGAATGTGGCAAAGGACTTTCCTTCTATATATCACTACAGCTATTGCTCTTTGTTTCGATTTGAGAAGGCAGGGCACGACGGTGCAGAGCTCCTTTTAAAAGAGGGATTGCCGGATGCAGTTATATGCGCTTATGATGAAATTGCGTTGGGACTGATTGAACAGCTTTCAAAAAGTGGGGTAAAGGTTCCAAATGATTTGCGTGTTGTAGGTATTAATGATATTCCAACCTCGAAATATTGCTTTGGCGGGCTTAGCACAATTGCCTTTGATGTCGAAAAAATCAGCGAGGTGGTAAGGGACTTGATAAACGGCTTGAAAAACAACAATTATGAGGTGCGTCAATATATTATAACCTCTAATTATATAAAACGAAACACTTAGAAAGGACTAAGCATATGAAGAAAAGAGTATTATTTTTATCCATCTTTGTTATTTTGACAGTATTATTTGCTATTGGTGTAAGCGCAACTGCGTACACTTATGATTTTGGGCAAGTAGAGAAAATTGACTTTTTTGAAAACGATGATACTTACATCAATACGGTTATGGGCTATCCAAAAGCAGAAAGCAAGGACGCAAGGGTTGTTCTTAGCTGTACATGTGAAAAGGGCGTTCACACCTATCCAACCTATTATATAATGCAGGAAAAGAAGTCTGACTGGCTTGACTTGTTTAGAAAGGACTTTGTAAATTTAAATGCAAATAATCCTTGTGGCGCCACTTATACTAAGGATAGTCTTCTTGCAATTGAGGTTCCTGAGGGAATTGCGGACTTTTGGGGACAGCAAAATACAGCAGGAGCATTTATGAACCACACAAACCTTGTGTATGTATCGCTTCCTAGCACTATGGAAGATATGCACCAAAACCCATTTAGAGGATGCACATCGCTTGAGTGGGTTGATTTTAGCAAGACTACCAAGATAAAAACGCTTTATAATTCATCCTTTAACGGCTGTACCTCTCTTAAGGGCGTTTGCTTGCCTGATAGTATTACAACCATGGATAGTGCCACATTTATTGGCTGTGTTAATATAGGTCCTGTTTATCTTCCACAAAATTTAACTAAATTTGGTACAGATACACAATGGAACACATTTATAAACGGCTCAAACGGTACAGGCGCCACATTCACAAAGCTTTTCTTAACAAATGAAAAATTTGACAACCCTGATGAGGTTGTAAAGCCAAAGGTATATTATATGCCATCTAACTTTAAAAGCTGTGGTGACCAGCTTTTTCGTGGATGCAGTAATATAAACGATGTTATAGTTTTCCCAGAAACCTATACCGCGGTTGGAGATTACAGGTCGTTTTATGACTATGGCGCAACCGCCGAAAATCCAAAAACAATAGTGTTCCTTGGTGATATGACAAGCTTTAGCGCATATGCAGATTCCACAACAAGCTATATGAATTATGTTTTTGCTAATCCAAATGATACTGTTGACGGCTTTACATATACCTTTACCTCCAGTGGCGCAAGCAATGTAGCAATTTACTCCTGTGCATCAGAAATGCTGTGCACTCCTACTTCAAATGCGTGGACAAACCAAGGATTTACTCATTTTGCAAACCCAAAAACATTTGAGCTTGTAGCATTGGGCACCTGCACAGAAAACCAAACCGTTAGTGCAAGCTGCTTCTGCGGTGACTCAATGGGTATAATCGAGGTTGAAAACACTGCGCTTGGTCACAACCATATTGTAGAGGGTGGAATAGTATATGAAAGCTATATGAAGGCTGGCTATTACGCTTTGCTATGCGAAAGATGTGGCGATGTCAAGCAGGGAGAAGCCACAGAAGCCCTCTTTACATGTCTTGGCTATTCATTTGATGAAAATGGCAATGGTGGAATTTCAGTGGGATATAATGTAAACAAAGCAGCCATTTTAGAATATGAAGAGGCAACTGGCACTGAGGTATCATACGGCTTGTTCGCAGGAACTAAGGCGGGGCTTGGCACCAATGATGTGATAGGTGAAAATGGCGAGGCTATTGATGGTGCAATTGCAGCTGACTTTGAAAATAGCGCATATTCGTTTATGTATATCAAAATGTACGGCTTTGAAAATGACACTCAA
>JAZOCP010000106.1:0-2441 GCA_045596585.1 Eubacteriales bacterium | reverse complement strand
CAACAAGAAAACAATTGAAGATGTTAACGTTGAAGGAAAAAGAGTCCTTGTAAGATGTGACTTTAATGTTCCACTTAAGGACGGCGTTATCACAAGTGACAAAAGAATTATCGGTGCTCTCCCAACAATCAAGTATTTACTTGACAAGGGTGCAAAGGTTGTGCTTTGCTCACACATGGGTAAGCCACACAGCATTCTAACAGAGGGCTTCGGTCTTAATAAGAAAGAAAAGAAAAAGGTTGAGGAGCTTCCAGAAAATGAAAGAGCGACTGCAACAGCTGAGCTTTTAAAGAAGGCTCTTGGCGACAAGCAAAAGTTTACACTTAAGCCAGTTGCCAACAGACTTAATGAGCTTCTTGGCGGTGTAGTTACATTTGCAGAGGATATCGTTGGCGAGGATGCTAAGGCTAAGGTTGCAGCACTTGAGTGTGGCAAGGCTGTTCTTCTTGAAAACGTTCGTTTTGACGCAAGAGAAACAAAGAACAACCCAGAGTTTGCAAAGGAGCTTAGTGAATATGCAGACATCTATGTAAACGATGCATTCGGTACAGCTCACCGTGCACACGCAACAACAGCAGGCGTTGCTGACTATTTACCAGCAGTATGCGGTTATCTAATCCAAAAGGAAATCGGCATTATGGGTAAGGCATTAGCTGATCCAAAGCGTCCATTCGTTGCTATTCTTGGTGGCGCTAAGGTTTCAGATAAGATTGGCGTTATTAACAACCTCATTGAAAAGGTAGATACACTTATCATCGGTGGTGGTATGGCTTATACCTTCTTCAAGGCACTTGGCTATAGCGTAGGTACATCACTTTGCGAGGACGACAAGGTTGAGCTTGCAAAGGAAATGATGGCTAAGGCGGAAAGCAAGGGCGTTAAGTTCTTAATTCCTGTTGATAATAAGCTTGGTAAGGAATATGACGAAAACACAGAATCAACGTTCTGCAACTCAAATGAAATTCCAGATGGTTGGATGGGTCTTGACATCGGTCCTAAGACACAAGAGCTCTTTGCAAACGCAATTAAGGGCGCTGGTACAGTTGTATGGAATGGTCCTATGGGCGTTTCTGAGTGGAAGAACTTTGCAGCTGGTACTGAGTGTGTTGCTAATGCAGTTGCAGAAAGTGGCGCTATCTCAATTATCGGTGGCGGTGACTCAGCAGCAGCAGTTGAAAAGCTTGGCTTTGCTGATAAGATGACACACATTTCAACAGGTGGCGGTGCTTCACTTGAGTTCCTTGAGGGACTTGAGCTCCCAGGCATTGCATGCCTCCAAGACAAATAATTGT
Source organism: Eubacteriales bacterium (assembly GCA_045596585.1). Classification (GTDB taxonomy): domain Bacteria; phylum Bacillota; class Clostridia; order Oscillospirales; family CAG-272; genus RGIG2000. Next base: position 1,149 of record JAZOCP010000106.1, on the reverse strand, counting down.
GGTAATTAGCCAAACGCTCAAAAAAGCGTTTGGCTTTTGCCGATAAATGGCGATAAAACCAATAAATACAAGAGTTTTGAGCCTTTTTGTAAAGATAAAAAAGCTTGAAAAATACAGCATACATATAATAAATGAACACTTGTTCATATGAACTAATATGAAAATATAGGAGAAAAACAATGAGAAGAAAAGTAATTGCAGGTAACTGGAAAATGAACATGACACCATCACAAGCAAAGGCTCTTATTGAGGAGACAAAGCCACTTGTAGCTGGTAAGGACAATTGCGATATTATTTTCTGCGTACCATTTGTAGATATTCATGCAGCTCTTGAGGCAGCTAAGGGCTCAAACATTAAAATCGGCGCTGAAAACGTTCACTTTGAGGAAAAGGGTGCGTTTACAGGTGAAATTTCCGCAAGCATGCTTAAGGAATGTGGCGTTGACTACGTAATCGTAGGTCACAGCGAAAGAAGACAATACTTTGGTGAAACAGATACAACTGTTAACCTTCGTACAAAGGCAGCTTTAAATGCTGGTATGACAGTTCTTCTTTGCCTTGGCGAGGTTAAGGACGAAAGATTAAACGGAATTACAAATGAAGTAGTTTCTATGCAAACAAAGCTTGCTCTTAAGGACATTACAGAGGAACAGCTTGCAAATGTTATTATCGCGTACGAGCCAGTTTGGGCTATCGGAACAGGCTTAACAGCAACACCAGAGCAAGCAGATGAAACATGTGGTGTAATCCGTGAAACAGTAAAAGCTCTTTATGGTGATGCAGCAGCTGAAAAAATCATTATTCAATATGGTGGATCAATGAACGCTGGTAATGCAGCTGAGCTTTTAGCTAAGGAGAATGTTGATGGTGGTCTTATCGGTGGTGCTTCCCTTAAGGCTAAGGACTTCTCAATTATCGTTGAGGCAGCTCAATAATTTCCATAAAATTTAAGGCAGAGTAAAAAGCTCTGCCTTTTTTATTTGTCTTAGCTTATGCAAATAATTTTTGTGCGTTTTAATACGAAAATTGCATTTGTTCCTTGAAAACTTGTGTATAATGAACAAATTTAGGCAATTTGACATATTGACAAAAATTATATATAATGTTATAATTATTCTGTAAGAATATATATTTCTTTTAATTATTTTA
>JAZOCP010000105.1:0-4192 GCA_045596585.1 Eubacteriales bacterium | reverse complement strand
GTCAAAATTCGATAGAGCATAATTTGAACCAATGCATTGATTTAATAAATCTCCAGCTAATAACACATCTATTTCAGTATCTAAATACCCGCTTTTTTTAAGCGCACCACATAGTGCGCGTCTTTGCATTTCGCTTTCAGCCTTTTCCCAAGAGTTTTTTCCAAATTTGTCGTCTAAGCAATATTCATCAAAAGAAAAGCCAAGAGGACCTTCAAACTCTAAATGACCTACTACACTATATGATGCACAAATTCGAGGATTACCTTTAAATTTAATAATACTGTTTTTCATTTTACCCCCAGATTAAAGTAATAAAATAATATATTACCCCGTATATAACGCCTGTAAATGTGCCATATAAGATGACTGGCCCTGCAATAGAGAAAATTTTCGCACCAACTCCAAGTACAAAACCTTCACTTTTTGTATCAATAGCTTGAGAGCATACAGCATTAGCAAAGCCAGTGATAGGGACTAATGTACCAGCACCAGCCACTCGAGCTATGTTGTCAAAGACACCAATACCAGTTAGAAGACAGGCTATGAAAATCAAAGTAACTGAAACAAGAGTGCGCGCATCTATTTCTTCCAAGCCAAAATGAGTGAATAATTGAAAAAAACCTTGACCCAGTGTGCAAATTAAGCCTCCAAAGATAAAAGCAAAGATACAATTTTTTATAATTGGTGATTTCTTTGCGCGCTTTTTTACGTAGTCGCCATATTCCTTTTCGTTCATGTTTTCTCCTTAAGATTATTGTATAGAATTATTTTTCCATAAAAACAAGTTTTTATGTAAATCCATTGACAAAAAAACCTTTTTGTTGTAAAATATCAGTAATGAGTTAAATAACTGAAAAAAGAAAAGGAGAGAAAAAATGTTCTTGTTTATGGCAGGCGAGGGCGAGCCCGAGCCATCAATTTGGGAAAAAATCCTGAAATCTTTGGGTGAATTTGTTCAAAAGCCTCTTTTTGGAGAAGGAACACAAACACCATTAACTATCTGCAAAAATTTACTTATCGCACTTGTGATTTTAATTGTAGGATGTTTTATAGTAAAGAGGCTCGTTAAAAATATTGAAAATGGTAAAATATTTAAGAAAGTTACAAAAACAGTAAGAACCTTCTTAAAGCATGTCATAGCAGTTGTTCTGTATGCGGTAATTGCGGTGGCGATAGTAGCAGTGCTTGGCTTTGATATGACTGCACTTTCTGCAATAATTGCATCATGTGGTTTAACTGTTGGTCTTGCTTTACAAGGCGGACTTTCAAATATCGCTGGCGGAATTATGCTTGTAATCTTCAAGCCGTTTGAAATTGGTGATTATGTTGAAAGCACTGGTGTTAGCGGTACAGTAGTAGATATTGGCTTGTTCTATTCAACACTTACAACCCCAGACAACAAAAAGGTTGTAGTGCCAAATGGTACAATTTCCAATAGTGTAATCACAAACTATTCGACACATGACACAAGAAGAATAGACTTCGATTTTTCAATCGCTTATACAGCTGATATTAACACAGCAAAGAATGTGCTTTTAGCTTGTGCTAAGGCTGACGAAAAGATCCTTGCTGATCCACAACCAACAGTTATGATTGCTTCTCATAATGACAGTAGTATTACAATCAGACTTAGAGTTTGGGTTAAAAATTCTGACTATTGGGATGTATATTTTCCAATGTACGAGCAAGTTAAGCACAGCTTCGATGAATATGGAGTTGAAATTCCTTATCCACATCTTAACATCTCAATTGAAAAATAAAAACAAGGGCTATTGCAATTTTGCAATAGCCTCTTTTTTAATTAAAAAATGCTCACCTGTGTCTGATATTAACTATTTTGATACTAAAATAAGCTCATTATCCTTGCAACTTACGTTTACTATATCTCCTTTGGAAATTTCATTGTTTAATATTTTCTTTGATAGTGGACTTTCTATAAGACTCATTATGGTTCGGCGCAAGGGCCTGGCACCATAAACACTATCAAAGCTCTTGTTTGCTAAAAGCTCAATGGCATCTTTTTCAAACTTTAATTCAATTCCAATATCGCTTGCAAGCTTGCTTAAATCATTTAGCATGCTTTTGCATATTTTTTTAATGCTATCAATGCTTAGCTTGTTAAATATTATAATTTCGTCAAGCCTGTTTAAAAATTCGGGGTTGAATTCAGTTTTTAATGCATCATTGATCTTTGCTTTTATGCCTTCATATTCTAATTCCTTTGATAGCTTTTCTGAAAAACCTAAGCTTTTAGGTTCAGTGATGTTTTTAGCGCCAATGTTAGAGGTTAAAATCATTATTGTATTTTTGAAATCAACAACACGTCCTTGCGAATCTGTCAAAACACCATCATCAAGAATTTGTAAAAGAATATTATAAATATCACTATGGGCTTTTTCAATCTCGTCAAATAAGACAACAGAGTATGGCTTTAATCTAACTAATGAAGTAAGCCTTCCACCTTCATCATAACCGATATATCCAGGGGGAGAACCAATTAACTTAGATACGGAGTGCTTTTCCATATATTCGGACATATCAAGACGAATAAAGCTTTGATATGATCCGAAAACATTCTTCGCAATGCTTTTTGCAAGCTCTGTTTTTCCAACGCCCGTTGGACCTAAAAAAAGAAACGAACCAAGAGGTCTTTCTGGGCTCTTAAGACCAACGCGCCCGCGCCTTATACAATCACAGACTGCGCTGATTGCTTCTTCTTGACCGATTACATCGTTTTCGAGCCTTTTTTCTAAATGAACAAGAGATTTGCTTTCATTTTTGTCGATTTTTGCAACTGGAATTCCAGTCCAAAGTGTAACAATTTCTGCAATATCATTTTCAGTTATAGTGTACCCTGTGGATGAAATAAGCTTATCTCGCTTGGCTTTTTCTTTGTTGTAGGAAATCTTAAATCGTATTTCTTCATCTCGAAATTTTGATGCAAGTTCAAAATTTTGGGCAAGTATAGCGTTTTCTTTTTGAGAGGAAGCTTCCTTTATTTTGCCCTCGTATTCACGTAGCTTGGGACTCTTATTCTGGTGCTTCATTTTTGTTTTTGCACAAGCCTCATCAATTAAATCTATGGCTTTGTCTGGTAAAAATCTATCAGTAATATATCGTTTAGATAAATAAACCGCTTGTGTTATTGCCTCACTCGAAATTTTGACATTATGGAATTCCTCATAACGCGATTTAAGTCCATTCAAAATATCTATGGTATCGTCTTCACTTGGTTCCTTTACTAAAATTGGCTGAAAACGTCTTTCAAGAGCAGAGTCCTTTTCAATATGCTTTCTATATTCTGCAATAGTGGTTGCACCAATTAATTGTATTTCTCCTCTTGCAAGAGCTGGCTTAATAATGTTTGCTGCATCTACCGCGCCTTCTGCTGCGCCTGCACCAACTATTGTGTGTAGTTCATCAATAAAAAGAATAATTGAATCGTTTTGCCTTACCTCGTTAATAACGCTTTTTAATCGCTCTTCAAATTCTCCACGATATTTAGCACCAGCTATCATTGATGATAAATCAAGAGAAACAATTGTCTTTTGAGAAAGTGCTTTTGGTACCTCGCCATCATTTATTCTTTGCGCTAAGCCCTCTATGATTGCTGTTTTCCCAACGCCAGGCTCACCAATTAGGCAAGGATTATTTTTTGTTCGCCTTGAAAGAATTTGAATAAGACGCATAAGCTCGTTGTCTCTCTTAAATAAAGGGTCATAGCGACCAGCTCTTGCTAACTGATTTAAGTTTTTCCCCCATGTTGATAATTGACCACTAAGCCCGTAACCCTTTTCTTGCTTCGACTCATTATTAAATGAATCTAAAAATGCATTGATTTCACCCTTAATCGCTTGTAAATTTATTTCCAAGGAAATAAGTAGCTTAGCACCTAAGGAATCCGGCTCGCTACACACCGAATATAATAAATGCTCACTTCCTATGAAGCTACCACCATAGCGCTTAGCAATTGATGAGGCCCCCTCTATAACTTTTTTGCATTTTGGAGTAAGCTCATTTGAACCAGTATAATCACTGTCACTTATACTAATTTCAGAAAGCCTCTTAAACACATCATCATAAAAAATTTTTTTATCATTTAAAATCTTACGACCAATACAATCAGTTGATAAAATACCGAGAAGTAAATGCTCTGTGCCTATGTAGGAGTGAGAAAGCTCCTTTGCATATT
>JAZOCP010000104.1:0-4589 GCA_045596585.1 Eubacteriales bacterium | reverse complement strand
AAACATAGGAGAGTATAGCTTTTCAAGCTCACTTGTTTCCTCGTCTTTTTCCTCGGAGGATACAAACGCCTCGTATGACTCTTCTGGTATTTCGTTTGCTATCATAGCAATTGTGCAGTCATCACCATTGCTATTTTCGTTAGCGGAAAACTCTCTTATATAAGGCTTTATATCTGCCTTAAAATCTTTTGCTTCCTCTACAAGATTTTCATACATATTTTGAGCAAGCTCACCAATATCGCTTTTATTCTTAAAGCTATTTGGCACACCATCTGTACTTAGCATTATTATCTTTACAGCTTTTTTTAGGTAAAGGCTATCAAAATAATCTATGGCATTTTTTTGACAGATAGAGTTAGTTATATTTGACATTTCATATTCCTTATCCTTGATAGGAAATATTATTTTGTCCTCACTATCAACTATGCTTACATCGCCATCTCCAAGCTTTAAAATGATTATATGGTTTTTATACTGCGCCGCTACTAAGAGTGTTGCACCGTATATTGAACGAGGATTTGATTGAATCCTCGATACAACGTTATCCTCCAAGCCTCTGTTTATATAGCTGATTTTATCTTTTTCAAGGTTTATATAGCCTTTGATTATGCCAATCTCCTTTGATGGTTCCTTAAGCCTTGCCTCGTGTATGCGCGCGAAAGAAATAGCAATAGCATTAGACATAAAATGCTCATCTACTGCTTGATTCCAGCTTGAAATGATAGATTTTTTTGTCTGCTCTATACGCGCGTTTAATTCTGACTTATAGTTATTTAAGCTATCTTCCAAAATTGCACGCTCTGAGGTTAGCGAGCCTTCTTGGAAGGAACTTGCAAAAAGCTTATCAATTGAAGCGCTTTCCTCATCTATTTTGTCAAGCAAGGGCTTTGACTGCAAGACAAGCTCATAAAGCTCCTTCTTTGCGATTTTAACCGCAAGCAAGGAGCCGATATCTGAGCGACAATATTGCGCACCACCATGTCCATCAGATATTGCAATCACTTTAATTTCGTCAGAGGAATTATCGCCTGGCTCATATGAATTGCTATCTTGGCAGGGTGCGCCAACAATATAGTGTTGGTTTCCCTTGATAGAAACGCCATATACTAAAGTTTTCATAAATTTTTTCCTTTTATTCTACACCTGTAATCTCCGATTTGTATTTTGGTTTCGGAGGTGATATAAGGACTTTTCTCACCCTTTTGAATGATTTGCTCATCGCACTTAAGTGTATTATTTTGGCAGCTTTCTAAGCAAAGCTGACCTTTTTTGTCAACGTGAGCAATAAAAATTGGGGTAAATAAATCCTTATCAATATTATATGGATTTGGGTCTATGTAGCATGAATATACCACTTTTTTATCGTATAAAGCTGTGATATTATCTATGGCTCGCCTGTTTTTATGAATGCTTGCCATATATGGGTTGAGCAACTGTGCCCCACATCCTTCACACGACAAATCGCCCTTTTTTTCGTCATCATAGAAGCGATAGCCTTCAGATATTCCACACTTAGGACAATTATAATCGTAGTATCTGCCCAACGCTTTAACAAGCGCCTCCGTCCAGTCATCTGCTGATGGTCTTGCGTTTGGATTATCTAAGCAATCAACAAATACCTTATAAAACATGTCCTTTATGGATTTTGGATACGCCTCCCAGGTTTCCTTTGCTGTTTGGTGAGCAGACTGACTTATTTCAATGTATTTATCAAGATTGTTTTTATCCTTAAATATAAAGCATGCATGCTCGCTTGAATATAGCTCTTTTTCGGAAAAGTCATTGTAAAGGAATCGCTTTCCGTGAAGTGGATGCTCAATGAATAAAATCTGAAACAGCAATACTGCAAGTGAATGTAGGTCTGCCTTTATGTTGGCACACCTCATTCTACGGTCAACTATTTCAGGAGCCTTATACTCACGTGTGCCCTCTACTATTCCTCGGGTTGTTATTTGCTCACCATTAATTGTAATATTGTCGTTATCAATAATCTTGACCTGTAAGGTTTTTGGATGGAACATTACATTTTGGCGATTAATGTCCTTATAGCTATACTGACACTCGTGAAGCTGTCTATACGCCCTGCAAATGTTAATACAAAGCTTAAGTCTATCATTTTGATAAAACTCATTTGCCTCTATTGCATCGTTTATATCCTTGTATTCGTTAGATACAAGTTCCATTATATAGCCTATTGATTTACCACTCTTGTATATTCCATTTTCAAGATAGTCAACCTCTGCCTCTACAAATGAAAGTGGCCAGGCAAAATTGATAGCCGGCGTTGGCTTTTTAGCAATAACGCTTTTTATATGACCTTCAAGAAATCTATCACAATATTTTGGTATGTGAAGCTTCATGACATACCTATTTCCATCTATGGTAACATGGAAAAGTGCGCCTTGGCCACCGTCCTTGAACGGCTTTTTGTCCTTTAATACACACTCTCCCATATCACAAGAAAGAATTTTTTCGCATTTTACAATGCTAATCAACTCTTTTTTTTGTTGCATAGGTGCCATGATAAGTCTCCTTTAAATACAAGCGTTATAATCAGCCATTAACCTTAGCTGTTGCCCCCACAGGAGCGCTTGCTGAAAGCTTAGTTTCAGCAAGCTTCTTCTCGAGTGCTCTTTCATACTCGTAAGCATCGTCATCGCTTTGGCCAAAGGCCTTTGAAAAGACGCTTTGTACCTTCTCATTGTTCTCGCGAGCATCCTCAGCGGCAAGAGTTGTGTACTCAACGTTATCTTCAAATCCAGCGACTGTATCAAGAGTGTTCTGACGCATGATTTCTTCAGCCTCAAATCTTGCCTCTTGAACATCCTTAGCAACTGCCAAGGTTTGTTGATTTTCGAGTAATGTCTTATAGTTCTTACTAATTACCAATGAACGATTCTTGAGTCTTGTACGCTCAGAATTGAGCATATTCCAAAGAGTTTTGTCCTTACCAAGTGCTTCGTCCATCTTTCTTTCGACAACGGAAATTTGCTTCTCAATATCGTTGAGAGTGTTTTGCATCTCGTAAAGCTTCTCTTCATTTCTTAGCTCTGTCATTGTATGTTCATCGCCTGAAACCTCGCCTCTTAATACACTGCTTATGTGCTCGCATTTCTTAAGAGCAAATGTTTCATATGACTTTGTGGCGTGTGCATTGATAGCATCAAGACAGCTGTTTATGAGATTTGCTTGCTCTTGATTGAGCTGGAAAAACTTGTTATCAAGCACTGAAATTGCATCATCAAGCTTAAGAACCACGCGTGAAACGCCTGCAGCTGTTAGTCTTGATTGTACATCTTCAATCTTTTGAATTATTTCAAGCTTTGTGTTATTTGAGTTAAATCTATTTTTAAAAAACCACATATTATTCTCCTATTTCATCGTCACTTGAAGCATCCTTTAATTCTTCAAGTATCATGTTCAAATTCATCACTGTAACTCCAAAGGTTGATAAAACATCTGCATTTAGCTTATCTTGTATAGCATCTGCTACATCAAGTAAGTTGTTTTGCGTACCCACAAGGCCGTTTTCCTCAAGCTCACGACCGATGTGAGCTTTAATGGTGTTGTCAACCTTTAGGCGAAGCTTATCAATTAGGTATCTCTTTGAGTATTTTTCCTTTGTCTCAGACAAAAGAAGCATAGTTCTATCGGCACGGTAAATCTTGAAGGCGAATGTAGCCCTGATGTTTACCCTTTTTCTTTTGCCATCCTTCTTGTCAACGTATAAAACGTTGCCACCCCAGCTTGCATCGTGGTAAGCTGAGTCCATGAAGAACACTATGTACTCGCTTGGATCCTTCTTGTTACGTTGCCAGAATCTTTTCTTCTTAGGATTTAAAATGCTTTCCTCAAGATTCTTAAGACGGTGAAGGGCTTCGTTAGAAACGATAACCACATCACAGTTCTCTGGTTTTGAAATCTTGGTGTTATATTTTACGCCATGGCATTCAACGCGCTCGATTATTCTTTCGTCATTGAAGCCTTGCTTTTTCATACTAATCTTAGCCATATTATACCTCACATCAGTTTCCTTTCATTATAGTCCTGCTTGATACTGCGCTATCTTCTTGATATCATCTACCTGAACAGAAGAGTGTACTCTTTCTGCAGTGAAGGTGACATCATCGTTTGAAACCTTTGATTCAATTCCTGATTCAATGGTTCTTTGAAGTGCGTAGTCCTTAAGCTTGTCGCAAAATTCGGTTACGTCAGAGCCGTTAAACTTTTCTGTAAGTCTTACAACTCTTTCAAAGTCGAAGTCCTCAACAAGTGGAATTCCATCAAGCTGTTTCTTGATAATTGTACGTCTTGCCTCTTCGTCTGGCAATGGTACATAGATAGATGTATTAAATCTACCTGGACGGAGGAAGGCTGAGTCGATGTCCCAAGGTCTATTTGTGGCTGCAATTACAAGTAATGTGTTCTCGTTCTTTTCAAAGCCTTGCATTTGTGCAAGTAGCTCTGGAACAAGTCTTTTCATTACAGTTGAGTGAGAGTCTCTCTTTGCGCCAAGTGCCTCGAATTCATCGAAGAAGATTATTGAGCATGGGTGCTTCCTTGCTGCATCAAATAGTCTTCTTACATTT
>JAZOCP010000103.1:0-3325 GCA_045596585.1 Eubacteriales bacterium | reverse complement strand
GTTGCTGAAATCACACGCAGAGTTATTGCGGCTCTCGGAAAGTAATATCTCCCGGTCTTTTAAGGAAATATCAAGGAAAGGAGATTTTATATGGCTATAAATTGGACAGAGGCACAGATTGAAGAAATTGTTGCCTCGGTTATGAAAAGTCTTAAGAGTGAAGCTCCTGACACTAAGGGTAAATTCGATGGCGCTGGCTACAATGGCAAAAAATATATCGGTGTTTATACCGATATGAAGGATGCTATTGATGCTGCCGAGTCGGGCTACAAGGCGATTCGCGCAATGTCACTTGAACAAAGAGAAAAATTGATAGACATAATTCGCGACCTTTGCCGTAAGGAAGCCCCAACAATGGCGCAAATCGGTGTTAGCGAAACAAAAATGGGAAGAGTTGACCATAAAACTGCAAAGCATATACTTGTTGCGGACAAGACACCTGGCACATCTGATATACAAGCACAGGTTAAGACAGGCGATTATGGACTAACTCTTACCGAGATGGCTCCCTTTGGAGTAGTTGGAAGCATAACCCCAAGCACAAACCCATCAGAAACAGTTATTTGTAATAGTATAGGTATGATAGCAGCTGGCAATGGTGTTGTTTTCAACCCACACCCAAATGCTATTGCAACCTCAAACTATGCAGTTGACCTTATCAATCGTGCAAGTCAGCTTGCTGGTGGACCAAGAGTTTTGGTCTCCTCAGTTGTAAAGCCAACGCTTGATACTGCTGACATTATGTACAAGGACCCAAGAATTAAGCTTCTTGTTTGTACAGGTGGACCTGGCGTTGTTAAGAGTGTTCTTTCAAGTGGCAAAAAGGCTATCGGTGCAGGCGCTGGAAACCCTCCAGTTATTGTTGATGACACAGCTGATGTAAGAAAGGCTGGTAAGGACATTATCGATGGCTGTACCTTTGATAATAACCTACCCTGCATAGCAGAAAAAGAGGTATTTGCGCTAAATAATATTGCCTCGGAGCTTATTGAGGCTATGAAGGAAAATGGCGCTTACCTAATAAATAGCGAGCAAGCAAGTAAGCTTGCAAGTATAGTTCTTGTTGAAAAAACAAATCCAAAGACTGGCATAAAATCAAAAATTGTTAATCGTGACTGCGTTGGTAGAGATGCCAAGGTGCTACTTGAAAAAATCGGAATTACAGTTTGCGACAATATCCGTTGCATTATTTGCGAGACTGATTTTAACCACGATTTTGTACAGCACGAGCTTATGATGCCTATTCTTCCTATTGTTAGAGTCAAGGACATTGACGAGGCAATTGACCTCGCTGTTAAGGCCGAGCATGGAAACCGTCATACAGCCCATATGCACTCTAAAAACATAGACAATTTAACAAGATTTGCCAGAGCTGTTGAAACCACTATCTTTGTAAAGAACGCTCCGTCCTATGCAGGCATAGGCTTCGGTGGAGAGGGTCATACCACCTTTACAATAGCTGGTCCAACTGGTGAAGGCTTAACAAGTGCAAAAAGCTTTACAAGAAAGCGTCGTTGCGTTTTGTCTGAAAGCTTTAGAATAATCTAAGATAAAATCTTAAGAAAGGAAAAAAGAAATGAATATTTCATCATCACAGGTAGAGAGCATTGTTCGCAAGATTCTTGGCGAGATAAATACACCAAGTGCTAAGAAAAGTGCAAACATTCCAGCTACTGCAAAGGTAGCAATGCTAACAGCTCCTAAGAAGATTGAGGTTAAGGAATTCCCTATTCCAACCGTTGGTGACAACGATATCCTCGTTAAGGTTGAGGGCTGTGGTGTTTGTGGAACAGACGTTCACGAGTGGAAGGGTGACCCATTTGGAATTATTCCAGTTACTCTTGGTCATGAGGGAACAGGCGAAATAGTTGCTCTCGGTAAAAATATAAAGGCTGATACTGCTGGAAACCCAATTAAGGTTGGAGATAAAATAGTTACCTCTGTTATCAGCTGTGGCGAATGCTTTGTTTGCCGCAACAAGCCTGCAAATACTAACCTTTGCGATAAGCAAGGCGTATTTGGACTTATCCCACATAATGATGCAAATCCACTAACTGGTTGGTTTGCTTCTCACCTACTTATCAGTGGTAAGGGCTCTACATATTTCGTAGTAAACGACCTTGATTTGAAGGAAAGAATGCTTCTTGAGCTTGCTTGCGTTTGCGTGCATGCTTTAAAGAGAGCTAACACAACAGGCTTAATCAATTTTAACTCAAAGGTTCTTGTTCAAGGACTTGGCCCTGTTGGTCTTGTTATGATAAGCGTGCTTCGCGCAGCAGGTGTAAACCACATTATTGCTATTGATGGCACTCCAAAAAGACTTGAAATGGCAAAGAAGCTTGGTGCAAAAACGGTAATCAGCTTTAAGGAAATTACCTCTCTTGAACAGAGAGTTTCACTCGTTAAGAGTGTTGCAAATGGCGTAGGCGTTGACTTTGCATTCCAATGCACAGGCGCACCAATGGCTGCAAAGGATATTTATGAATATATTCGTCGTGGCGGTGGTATGTGTGAAATGGGCTTCTTCGTTAATAACGGTGAATATACCATTAACCCACACTTTGCTATGTGTAACAAGGAAATCAACGTTGTTGGCTCTTGGGACTATAGCGCTGACGACTACCCAACAACAATGGCATTCCTTCGTCAAGCAAGAGAAATGAACATTCCTATCAAGGAGCTAATTACACACACCTTCCCTCTTGACAAGCTCAATGAGGCTATGGAGGTTAACGTTTCACAGCAGGGAATTAAAATCTGCTATGTTAATGAGTAATTTAGCAAAGGAGTTATTATAATATGGCTCTTGGAATGATAGAGGTTTATGGCTTCGCTACTGCAATAGTGGTGGCAGACGCCATGGCCAAGGCGGCAGACGTAAGCGTTGTTGCCATTGACAAAAATAAGCCAGCAGGTGGTGACTCTGCAAGAGTCCCACTCGTTATGGCTATAAAAATTGAAGGCTCTGCCTCAGCCGTTGAATCAGCAATTATGGCTGGCAAAAGGGAGGCAGAAAAAAGAGATTTGTATATCACTCATAGGGTGATTGCAAGACAGAGCGAGGATATTGAGTGGTTTGCCCACCTCTCTGCGCTCGGAAAAGATAAACTAAGATAATAATTTTAAAAAGGAGAATAAAACAATGATGGAAGCACTCGGAATGGTAGAAACAAGAGGTCTTGTAGCTGCAATTGAGGCTGCAGATGCAATGGTTAAGGCTGCAAATGTAGTTTTAGTAGGTAGCGAAAAGATCGGTTCTGGTCTTGTTAGCGTTATGGTTCGCGGTGACGTTGGTGCAGTTAAGGCAGCAGTTGAGGCTGGAAGC
>JAZOCP010000102.1:0-3665 GCA_045596585.1 Eubacteriales bacterium | reverse complement strand
TCAAAAATAATATTTTCGGCAATTGTAGAATAGCCATTTTGCAAGTACTCTCTAACCAATTCTACATGTGTCATGGGTTGCAAAATCAATCTTATATTTTTTTGCCTTACATATTGGGAATTTTCAAGAATTTTTATTATTAATTCTCCACCCATTCCGCATATTACGATGTCTGTTGGAGATACTTTTTCAATCTCTTCAAGTCCACCAATCACTCTTGTAGAAATTTGGCTTTCGAGCTCATATTTTTTAATATTTTCGTTTGCTCTATCAATAGGTCCCTCGTTAATATCGGAAGCGTATGCACTCTTAACTCGACCACTTAAAACCAAGTAAATTGGTAAATACGCATGGTCGGTTCCTATATCTGCAACAACTGCACCGTCACGCACATATGATGCGGCGGTGCAGAGTCTTTTGCTTATTTTAAAGTCACTCATTATTTTGAAAGAAAGTTGTTGAGCTTCTTTACAAGCGCATCTGCGTCTGTACCATGAACTCTACAAGCATCCTCAATCGACTCACCTCTTGAATGTGGGCAACCAAGACAATGCATACCTATTTCAAAGAAAAATTGTGCTGTTTCTGGATTAAAATCAAGCACATCTCCAATTACTGTTGCTTTTGTAACTACCATTTTTATTCTCCTTTTATTAATTTTATTTTTCCACCGAGTGAGGTTATTTTTCCAACTAAGTCCTCATAACCTCTCACGATATAATTAACATTATTTATTGTGCTTTCCCCTTTTGTGCCAAGTGCTGCACAAACAAGCGACGCTCCTGCACGTAAATCTGTAGCATCAGTCGTTGCAGAATGTAGTATTGAGGGCATAACAATAACTGAATTCCCTTCTTTTACAATTCTTGCGCCCATTTTTGAAAGCTCGTTTACATATGCAAACCTTGTTGGGAATATCTCCTCTTTAATTATACCACCATTTTTCGTAAATAGCAAGAGGGATGCAAATTGTGGATGTAAATCTGTTGGAAAATGAGGGTATGGAGCTGTTATAACATCAAAACCATTTAATTTTCCACTAATCTTTACAGTTTGAGTGTTTACACCACAAGAAAGATTAAAGCCCATTTTACAAAAGATGCTGTTAAGATAAGAAAGATGCTCACAATTAACGCAAATTAGCGAAATTTCGCCTCCTGTTACGCCTAAAAACGTTATATAGGTTAATGCCTCTATCATATCGGGGTAAATTTGATGACTTACTGAGTGTAACCTCTTTACGCCCTCGCAATATATTCGTCTGTTTTTACGAACAATTTTTGCACCAGCACTATTTAAAAAGCAAATTAAATCATCAACATGAGGCTCAATTGCCACATTATCAATAACCGTAATGCCATCTAAAAAAACTGATGAAAGCACTATATTTATTGTAGCACCAACAGAAATTTTGTCAAGTGTTATTTTTGTGCTTTTTAGTAAGCTTTTGGTAGTTAACGACACATAGCCATCATTTTCATAACATTCCGCGCCCAATGCTGTAAAGCCTTTTAAATGCTGCTCTATTGGTCTTTTCCCAAAATTACAGCCGCCTGGCATTGGCAGATATGCTTTTCCAAAGCGAGCAAGCATAGCACCCATCAAATATGACGAGGCTCTCATTTTCGAAATTAACCCAAAGCCTTTGATATCTTCGCTTATTTTCTTAGTGTTAATTGATACAGTATGCGTATCTATAAAGCTTACACTTGCGCCCATCTCTTTTAGAATATCTAGTGCACCTAATACATCACTGACAAGTGGAATATTTCCAATTACGCACTCCTCTTTGACTAAAATGGTTGCAAATATTATCGGAAGCGCGGAGTTTTTCATGCCACATATTTTTACCTGACCATTTAATTTATTTCCACCATTTATTACTAACCTTTCCATATTTTACCTCGAATAAAAAAGCTGTTATTATTTTATTCGAGTAATAATTAAAAGTTACCTCGAAAGTAAATACGCTATGAGCATATCGCTAATATTATAGCTCTTGATCCCGTTTCTATCTCCGTTCGCTTGCAAAAACGAATTATTAATTTTCTCACTAATTCCCTTAACTTTTGAATTTTTATATTTTGAAATTACTGCTTTATAAGCCTTTAATTCACCATTTACTTTTTTATTTAACCTTTCTTCAACTTTCCCTGCAAGTGCTTTATTTCTTTGCTTTAAATCACTTAACATATTTGAATATCCATCTAAATACCCACAATATTTTAAATAATCGTCATCAGAATTAATTAATGCTAAAAAGCCACAAAAGCAAGCCTCATTTTCTCTTGCAATTCCTCTTTGATGTGCCATTTCATGTGCTGCACTAATAGAAACTACATAATCAGGGTAATTTGTATTAATATTTGCCTCTGCGGTTATGGGAATATAAATGCCAGAGATATGTGCATAAGAAAGCAATTTACTTGTAATTAAGGGCTTAACTCGTGAGTTAAAATTGTTTATAAAATCTATTTTCTTATAACCATTGTATATTTTTTCACTTAACTTAGAAAAATCATATTGCATGCTTGATGAACCGTTTTCCAAATAACTAATATTGCTTGATAGCCTATTTAGCTCATCTACTATAATTGTCAATGCCAAATATAGCTCTTGTTCACTACTTTTTATAGCCTTTAATTCTATTTTTTCCTCAAGCGGTACCGTATGATATCCGCTGGCAATTGTAAATACAAATAACACAAAATATAAGCTAAAAAACACCGCCATCCCCTTTAATAAGGATGTAATTTTTAGATTTCGCTTTAAAATAGATACTATCATAATAATTAACGATACTATTACTAAGCACTCAAATAGTGAAAATGGAAAAATAGATGTAGTAATTGATAATGTTTTTCTTACAAGCACCGTTGAACTGTTAATAAATTCAGCAAAATTACTTGACATCATACATATTATATAAAGTAACGCACTGACAAAAGTCAGTGCGAAAACACATATAATTGCTATTTTTTTAATTTTTAGGAATAAGCTCCTCATCAAAATATCTCCTAACAAGTGTCATTATGTCAGGCGCTAAATTAGCATAAAAATTACCTACGTCCTTAATGCGCATTTTTAAGCAATGAAGAGCTTGCCTTTGAATCAATTCACTATTGCCACCATATAACTCATCACCTATAATCGGGTGACCAATATGTGCCATATGAACTCTTAACTGGTGAGTTCTTCCTGTAATAGGCTTTAATAAAATCAGACTTAGCTCGCTCGTTGCGGCAAGAGACTTATATTCTGTTATTGCCTCCTCGCCATTTTCAATTACTGCTCTTTTTATTATGCTTTTACCTATTCTATCAATTGGCGCGATAATTTTTCCTTCACCAGATAGTTTGCCACTTACTATTGCTATATATTCCTTGTCAATTTCACCCTTTTGAATTTTTTGAGAAATTAAAGAGGCATAATAGCGATTATTGGCAGTAATTACAACTCCGCTTGTATCCTTATCAAGCCTATTAGTTGCACGAAAAACATAATTTTTTTCTATATATCTATATTTTAGCGCGTTTGCCAATGTGTTTCCATAATTATTTAAGGACTCATGAGTAGGCATGTTACTTGGTTTGTTTACAACGGTAATATTTTCATCCTCATAAATAACATCTATAGGAATATCACTTGGAGAAAGATACATATTT
>JAZOCP010000101.1:0-2391 GCA_045596585.1 Eubacteriales bacterium | reverse complement strand
CTTCATCATAGATATAACCATCAGGACCAGAAATAGTAACAACCTTACCACCAAGCTCAGTAACCTTCTTTACTGCGCCCCAAGCAACGTTACCAAATCCTGAAATTACAAAGGTCTTACCCTTAATATCGTCCTTGAAGTAGCTTAGCATATTTTCAGTGTAGTAAACAGCGCCAAAGCCTGTTGCCTCTGGACGGATAAGTGAACCACCATATGAAATTCCCTTACCTGTTAATACGCCTGTAAACTCGTTCTTTAGTCTCTTGTATTGGCCGAACATATAGCCAACCTCTCTTGCGCCAACACCGATATCGACTGCTGGAACGTCAAGGTCTGCACCAATGTGTCTATAAAGCTCTGTCATAAAGCTTTGGCAGAAGCGCATAACCTCTGCATCGCTCTTGCCCTGTGGGTCAAAGTCAGAGCCACCCTTACCACCACCCATTGGAAGTGATGTTAAGCTGTTTTTGAATGTTTGCTCAAAGCCGAGGAACTTAATAATTCCCTCATATACTGATGGGTGGAAACGAAGTCCTCCCTTGTATGGACCGATTGCGCTGTTGAATTGAATTCTAAATCCGCGGTTAACTTGAACCTTTCCACTATCATCAACCCATGGAACTCTGAATTTAATAATTCTTTCAGGCTCAACCATTCTTTCAAGAACGCCACTTGTTATGTACTCTGGGCGTGATTCAAGAACTGGCTCGATTGATGCAAGAACCTCTTCTACTGTTTGGTGGAATTCAGGCTCATTTTGGTTTCTTTTAACGACTCTTTCCATAAGCTCGTTAAGATATTGATTTTTAAACATATTTATATCCTCCAAATAAATATCAAATTTAAATTATTAGTATGCCTTGCCCCAGTAAACAAGCTTATCTGCTTCCTTACCACAGCAAATACATTTGCCCTTTGTACCTTGCTCGTCAAGTGGCATGCAACGAGATGTAACGTCAGCAAGCTCCTTAAGCTTTAGCTCGCATTCAAGGTCGCCACACCAATGAGCTTTAATGTAGCCTGACTTTTCGCCAGCTGTTTTAATAAAGCTATCAAGCTCGGTTTCAGTAAATGTGCGATTTTTTCTGTTTTCTTGTGCTTTATTATAAAGACCAAGTGTAATATCAGCCAAAATTTCTGGAATTTTAGTTTCAAGCTCGTCAAGTGAAACGAAGATTTTTTCTCTACTATCACGACGAACCAATACACATTGGTTGTTTTCTATATCACGTGGACCAATTTCAAGACGAAGTGGAACACCCTTCATCTCATATTCAGCATATTTCCAACCAGGGGAGTTGTCAGATGTATCAATTTTTGCTCTTGCAAAATTGTTTACTCTTTCCATTACCTCTGTTGCCTTTTCAATTACGCCAGGCTTATGCTGTGCACATGGAATTACAATTACTTGAATTGGTGCAACCTGTGGTGGTAAAACAAGACCATTGTTATCACCATGAGTCATAATTATAGCACCGATAATTCTTGTTGAAACACCCCACGAGGTTTGGTAGCAATACTTTAAAGTATTGTCCTTATCAAGATATTGAATATCAAATGCCTTTGCAAAGCCATTACCAAAGTTATGACTGGTACCACCTTGAAGTGCCTTACCGTCGTGCATAAGTGCCTCAACTGTATATGTTGCCTCTGCGCCTGCAAACTTTTCCTTGTCGGTTTTCTTACCCTTCAATACAGGTATGCCAAGGTCCTTTTCAAAGAAATCTGCATATACATTGAGCATTTGCAAGGTTTCATTCTCTGCATCCTCAGCGGTAGCATGCATTGTGTGTCCCTCTTGCCATAAGAACTCACGTGAGCGAAGGAAAGGACGAGTTGTCTTTTCCCATCTTACAACGCTACACCATTGATTGTATAGCTTTGGAAGGTCTCTATATGAACGAATGATATTAGCATAATGCTCACAGAAAAGAGTTTCTGATGTTGGACGTACGCAAAGTCTTTCAGTAAGTGGCTCACTACCACCATGTGTTACCCAAGCAACCTCAGGTGCAAATCCCTCAACGTGATCCTTTTCTCTTTGTAATAGTGATTCTGGAATAAACATTGGCATATAGATGTTTTCAACGCCTGTTTTCTTAAATCTTTGGTCGAGTAGCTTTTGAATGTTTTCCCAAATTGCATAACCGTAAGGACGAATAATCATACATCCCTTTACGCTTGAATAGTCAATTAGGTCAGCCTTTTTAACTACGTCTGTGTACCATTTAGCAAAATCCTCCTCCATAGAGGTGATTTGCTCTACCATTTTTTTGTCATTAGCCATTTTAATCCTCATTAAGTTGTAAAATAATATAATTTATAATAGCACACGCGACCCTCAATTTCAAGTACTTTATCAAACTAAAGTAAATTTTTTTCAAAAAAATT
>JAZOCP010000100.1:0-3767 GCA_045596585.1 Eubacteriales bacterium | reverse complement strand
CAGTGGAAATACATCTTAGATGAAGCGCCGACAGATGCGCCAATTGCCCAGCTTGATGACACACTCCAGCTTATTTTAAATGGCAACGCAGTAAGCATAGGCGATGTTATTTCGAGGTTTGATAAAAAAGCAATAACGGACACTTACGGCGAGTGTGTTAAGGGAATATTTAGAAGGCGATTTGACGACGGCACCTCTGTTATACTCAATCTATATGCGCCCGAGGGAAGCTATATAATAGATGGTGAGGCTCTATATCTATACGAGCACGATGTTATATTAAATAAACCCAATTTGCCGACAAAAAAGGAAGCAATTAATTCTTCCTTTATGGTTAATTATTGTAACCCAAATACCATACGACTTATGTGCTTAAATGATTCTAAATGTGCTTTTGCCTGTGCCGAGGGTGAGCTTAATGTGCGCTTTGCGCTAAGGAAAGACACAGAGATAAAAATAGACGGAGCGTCACCCGAGCTTGAAGCTGGTTATAACCCATTGCCAAAAGGCATTTGCGAGCATTATAATATAACAAAAGTGCAAAGCATTAAGGCAGAAAAAACCATAATTGAATGTCAAAACGACTTAAAATATATGCCAAGCGCTATGGTAATTGGCGATTTTTCAGTTAGTATTATAAATAAAGAGACTTGTGGTGTTAGGCTTACTAAACGCAAAAAGATTTACAACACGGGCGAAAAAATCAGTGATTTTGGCAAGGTGGAGCTTTTGGCAAGAGTTAGAGTGCCACAGGGGGCTGTCGGCATTGAGCTTTTAGGGACTAAGCTATACACAGTGCTTTATATTGACGGCAACCTATCGGGCGAAAAAATAGCCGCACCGTATATTTTCAATGTTGAAAAAGAGCTTTGGGGTGAGGAAATAGAACTAAAAATAGTGCAATTTTCAAGCATCGGTCCTATTTTTGGAGACGTTGACTACTGGGACAAAAATGCAAAGCGCTCCCAATGGCGAGGAACTCCCTCAACAGGTGAAACACATTTCGGCTTTGATGAAATCAATTGGGTATATTAAGCTTTAACTAATGTATAAGCTAGTAATACAGGGAATGAGCCCCAGCTTGTTCCCTTTTTTGTCGCACTTTTTCCATAAAAATATGGAATTTGTGATTATGTAAAATTACTAATATCTTGAAAACCCTTCTATTGTGTGGTAAAATTCAATTGATAAATATGAATTTGCAAAGCGGAGGTATTATGCAAAAGGATAGAAAAATTATAGACAGCCACTTACACATATCAAAATGGGGGGAGGAGGACTTCGTTTCCTGCTTTGACAGCTATGTAAAGGAGTATGGCATTCACGCCCTTAATATTTGTTCAATTCCACTTTGTCAGTCTAACGTGTGCAACAATATTATGCTGGGCTTTTTCAAAATAGCAAACCCCAACACCTATTTGCACGGTGGCATTGAGTATATAAAGGTTCCTATAGATAATATGCCAAAGGATATGGACGCCCTTACACAGTATCGCGAGCTTATGGAAATAGGCTTTGATGGAATTAAAATGCTGGAGGGAAAGCCAACAGAGCATAAAAGAATAGGCAAAAGCCTTAACCACCCTGCCCTTAATAAGCTGTACGAGCAAATGGAAAAGGATGGCACTCACCTTTTAATGCACGTCAACGACCCTGACGAATTCTGGGACTTGAAAAGAGCACCAGACTGGGCGGTCAAACAAGGTTGGACATATACAGACGGCTCATTTGCCTCTTATGAAGAAATACAGACGCAAACCATAAAAATTCTTGAAAGCTACCCAAGGCTCAACCTAACCCTTGCTCACTTTTTCTTTTGTAGTAAGGAGCCAGAGATTTTAGAAAAGCTTTTCACTCTTTACCCCAACCTGTGTGTGGATTTAACCCCTGGAGGTGAGATGTATGTTGAGTTTGAAAAGAATTATGATTACTACAAGGAATTCTTTAATAAGTACTCCGACAGGCTTATTTTTGGCACAGACCGTGCTTATATGTGTGACGAAAAATACGCAAATTGGCTATTCAATGTCGTAACAACCTACATAGGCACAAGCAAAGAGGTTAAAAGCTTCGATGATAAAATCCTTAAGGGACTTGGCTTGCCAAGGGAGAGGGCTGACAACATTTTCTTTGCCAACTTTGAACGTCGTGTCGGCACATCTCCAAAGGTGATAAATAAGGAAAAATTCAAGGCTTATATAGAAAAGTACTCCTTTGCGTTGACGGACTCTGACAAGCAAAGAATAGAGCTTCTTTCACAAAAGTATTTGAAACAATAAAAAATGCGAGCTATTATAGAAAATGGCTCGCGACGAGGCATACACCGCATCCGTCATCAAAGATGACACCTTCCCTTGCAGAGCAACAAAAGGGTTGCGCCCTGCTAAGGGCTCGTTAGTGGTGGCTGAGGTGTAGCCATTTATGGCGTATATCAAATCTACACCTCATCAGTCAACTGCGTTGCCAGCTTCCCCTCCGTTCAAAGGGGAAGCCTTGTAATATAAGGGCTTTTAGAACTTAATACATAGAGGGAATGAGCCCCAGCTTGTTCCCTTTTTTGTATGCCTCCTTTGTAAAGGGAGGTGGCACGACTTGTCGTGACGGAGGGATTGATTTTCCATAAAGATATGGAAAAAGTCTTTTGCTTGAACTGTGCTTGCAAATGTGCTATAATCTAATTGATAAATAAAAAGGCTGATTTTTATAAACACAGTGAATTAACGTAAAGGAGCAAAAATGCGTAGGCTTTTATCTATAATTTTAATTATTTTGATTGCGATTTCCTTGGTGGCAGTGTCTGGCTGTACAGGTAAGGGTGATGACGGTGCGCGTCTTGAATTAAATACCGATTTTAAAAAGCCAACAACTCTTGGCGATGGAGAGGGCAAAAGGGTCAAGGTAATTTTATTGCTTGGGCAAAGTAACGCAACAGGCTGTGCCCTAAACAGCTACCTTGAGAAAAACGTTGGCAAGGAGCAATATAGCAAATACGAGGATGGCTTTTCGGGCGTTTTAACCAATTATAGCGTTGACAACTGGATAAACACCTCAAATGGTGAATTTGTAAAAACCACCGTCGGTTTTGGACACAGGAGTGAGTATTTTGGACCCGAGCTTGGTATGGCAGAGGTGCTATCAGAAAAATACCCCGGCGAAACAATTGTGATTTTGAAATATACATATTCTGGTAGCTGTCTTAAAACACAGTGGCTTGATGGTAAAAAGCGCGGTGAAATATACAACGCATGCATAAAATTCACTGAAACATATATGGATGCACTTTTAGAAAACAATTATGATGCAAAAATAGGCGCAATATGCTGGATGCAGGGCGAGAGCGATGCGATAGGAAAGGTTGCTGATAAATATTATGACAACCAAAAGCGCTTTGTTTCCTTTCTAAGAGAGGACCTTGACAAATACGCAGACAATGGAAAAATATATTTTATCGATGCGGGAATTCAAGCGGGCAATATTTTTCCAAGATACGAGGTGGTCAACTCGGCAAAGGCTAAGCTCGCAAGCGAGTCTGAGCTGAATTTATATTTTTCGACAATAGATGAAGGCTTGACAACAAGCCTTGAGCCAGAGGAGAGCCCAGACCTTGCACACTATGATTCTATGAGTGAATTAAAGCTTGGTCATCTTTTTGCCGAGTATATAATAAGCTCGTATGAAAAAAGAAGCTAATACACAAAGGGCAGGCTTAGCGTGTTCTCCGTTAAGGATAACACGCAGTCAAATCCGTCTTCGACGGGTGAAATCCA
>JAZOCP010000099.1:0-2939 GCA_045596585.1 Eubacteriales bacterium | reverse complement strand
TATTCGGCGATATCATATAATAGTGGAGATGTAATGATTACTGCTTATTTAAACTCCTCCTCTGAACAGGATGTAAAAAATCAAATAGTTAACGCCTTTAAAGCAGGAACTAATTATAACGATAGCTTCTTTACTGAAATAGCAGTGATAAACACAAAAGATAAAAAGCTTGAAATAATAGAGGTTTTGTAAATGATAATATTTAAAGAAAATGATAGAATTTATTTTGCAGCTTCAATGTATCACTATGGCTCTATACCAATACAGCCCGATTACGAATGCGAGGAAAACTTACCCGCTTGGCATATAGATGATGGAAAGGGAACAATAGCTGCAACAACAGCTGGATTTGTAAGAGCAAGCGATATTTTACGCTACTCTGATATTCTAAACATAGAAAAATTAGATTTGGAAACTCTTTTTAAGGTGTCTGAAAAGATACCAGCTGAGCTTCAAACAAACTGCATAATCGAAGAGGGACAGCTTGGTGTTGGAGTTTGCATAGCTCGCGATGATGTAGCATATGAAATAAGTAAGTTTGGCGCAATTAAAAAGCTTGGTGATGTTGAAGTGTTCAACGCAAATAGAGGTGTATCAATGATGATTTGGGAAAACGTATCTCATATTAAAGATATAGAAGAAAGAATGAGAACCTTCTTTAAAATCTTAAATCGTGAGAATAATTATAATAGTAATTTTCCTATAATGCTAATTAATACCAAGGAAAAAGGTTATAAATTAATATACGAATAATAAGCAAAAAACGGTGTATTGTTCTGCAAGTGGTAACTAAAAATCGCCATTATTTAATGAAAAGTGGCTGAAATGGTAACATAAATCTTGCTCGACATTACACTTTTTTTACACCAATCAGTGTGGTAAACTATACTCAGATGAAACGAAAGGAGACAGAGGATGAAACGCACAAGGTTTTATGAACAGATCGTTGATTTTGAGGAAAACGCAAGCACAATTGGTTGGAAGATAGTAACAAACTCCAACACCCTTGAAAGAAACGGTAAAGCAATAGAAGGAGGATTATATGACCCTTTAATATTTGAGCAACCCAAAATGTGGCAAAGGAGCTGTAAAGGCTTTGAAGCAAGCAACAGAACATGGGTGCCCAGAAAGGTAGAGGGTAAGGCGGCAGCTCTTGAGCTCAACGCTCCCATAGAGTGCAAGGGCCACTTCAATTCAAAAGCACCGGATGGTGCAAAAGCACCACTTTTCGATGCACTACTCGTGCTACCACCCGAGTTCAGACCGTTGGTGTATGAGCCAAACGGTGAGGTCTCAAAGGACACACTTGCATGGCTTTACATAGATGTGGCAAAAAAGAATGAGTTAGTCGCACAAGAGTACACCGAGGAAAACAAACAGCTTTTGGAGGAGGCAGTAAATGCGTTATATGATAGATTATGGGAGATAAACGCATCACTACCACAAGACTCAAAGCTAACAATGGTGTTTAACGCTTCAGTTTGGCCACTTAGATTTTTCGACTCATACGAGGAATTAGAGGAAAAGCTGGAGGACATAGCAAGCGTTGTTTACTCAGCACAAAGCAAGGAAGAAGAAGCACAAGCATTTAACTATTTAGAAGACGTCTATAATCAAATAGTGCTAAGAGGAGATAGCACAGATGAAATGGACCAAATCTTCTACGAAGCAGAAGCATATTACAGATAATTAATAAAATATTTATATTATAAGGAGAATTAAGAAACAATATTGCAAAATAGCTCGAAATATGGTAAAATTAGTCGAGTGCAATTAAGTTTCAAAAGAAAGAATTATGTTTAAGAAATTTTTTGAAAACAGAGAACTAAAGAAAGACCTTGAAAGACAAGCACTCATTGATGCGCAGCGTGAACATGAAATGCAAGCTCGCATCAAGGTAAAACGTACATTATCATCCATGAAAAAGCAATCCGAAAAGCTTGAGGCATTTAAAAACGAATATATCGAAAAGGCACGTCAAGCAACCTTAGTAGGAAACAAGCAAACCGCTCATCTTGCAAAGGCAGGGCTTAAGCTTTGCTTAACCAAGCAAAGATTCCTTGATTCAATGATAGCTAACTTTGAGCTCTCAATTCAAGTTGGTGATATGAATAAGGTAATTGGTGAGTTTGTTGAGGGTATGAACATCATTTCTGAGCAAATGAAGGATGTTACATCAACCTTTGATATGACTAAAGCACAGGTTGCATATGAAAAGGCACTTGCTGACAACGCAGGACAATACGAGGCGCTCAATGCCTTCCTTGAGACTGCTGCAGAAAGTGTTGACTCAATCGACAGTTTTGCAGACGGTATAAGCGATGAGGAAATTGATAAGCTCATTACTCATCAGGTTTTGGATACTGAATGTAGCATCGATAAGGAAATCGAGGCTAAGATCCAAGACGTTCGTGAAAAGCTAAATGCGTGAGGTGAATAAAATGGAAGATAATAGATTATTATTTGATGCCTTTGACATTTATTATGAAAATGGCATAGCAGCGTTACAGCAAAATGAGTTTTCAGTGGCGAAGAGAAATATTCTCGCCGCTTCTGAAACACTACTTAAAATAGCAAAAGAATCTAATGGGCCAGTAAAGGCTCAAAGAGTAAAGAGAGCAAATGAGCTTTATTCACTTGCAAATAAGATCGAGGTGAAAATCAGATCACAAATTGGTGGCTCAAACGTAGATAGCGTTGCAAAGGATGCTGCTAAGTTTGGAATTTCACCAAATAGCTCACAAGGCTTAGATTCTAAACCAACAAACAAAAAGAGTAAGGATGAAGACCTAACTGAATTTATGCCAGCTCAAAACACAGGTGTAACACTTGATGATGTAGCAGGCTTGAAGGATGCAAAGGATGAAATCCGCAGACTCGTAATTGAGCCAAGAAAGCACCCAGAAATCTACGAAAAGTTCAAGAAGAAAAAGGGTGGC
>JAZOCP010000098.1:0-12386 GCA_045596585.1 Eubacteriales bacterium | reverse complement strand
ATTATTGAAAAAATTAACATTGAGGCTAAAAAGGAATTAAAAAATGGAATTAAAAATGACAGACTTGAGCTTGGCGCCTCTTGCTTTGATTTAACTGCTAAGCTACTTTGTTCAAGTGTATTAAATGCATCTGACAGCGAGGAGGACTTAAAATTAAGTGCCCTTGCCACACGTAGTGCACTTGCCTCTGGACTTATCTTTGATAAGGTTGGAGTATTTGGCGAAAAAAAGAGACGTGTTTTAATTGTTGGGGTTGATACTGAAAGGAGTAAAATAACAGCTGGTGAATTAAAAACCGAGCTTGAGGGCGCTCTTGGTATTTCACTTGACGAGCCAAGTATAATTTATGACGAAAGCCTTGCAACCATAGAAATAAACGAGCTACCACCACATAAGACACATGTTTTTTCAGCCTCGGTTTCAAAGGAGCAAGCTGAAAATGGTGATAGCTTGACCAATTTTAAAAGTGAGCTTGACAAGGAATATTTTATCATTTGTGATGGTATGGGTAGTGGACGAGACGCATCACTCACCTCAAAAATGTGTACTGATTTTTTGGAAAAAGCTCTTGCCTGCTCACTCGACAAGGAGAGTGCCCTTTCGCTTCTTAACTCATTTGTACGTGCAAAGGGACATGAATGCTCATCAAGTGTTGATCTACTTGAAATCGACCCATTTAGTGGCGAGGCGGTATTTTACAAAAGCGGAGCTACAAGCTCATATATCAAACGCGATGGCACGGTGTTTAAGCTCAGCTCTAAAACCGCACCAGTTGGCATTTTAAAAAAGCTTGATAGCGAACGTACATTTTTCAACCTTTCGCATGGTGACCTTTGTGTAATGGTAAGTGATGGCGCACTTGATAAAAAAGGTGATGACAAGGAATTAATTGCCTTGATAAAATCATTTAATGGAAAAAATGGTGATGAGCTTTGTAATGAAATAGTAAAGCTTGCAACCAAGGGCGAAATTCGTGACGATATTAGCGCAATGGTAATAAGATTTGAGTAATATTTTTTTAGTTTTCTCATATATTTAACTAAATAAATTTATGTGAGGAAATATGAAAAGGCTACTATTTTTAGGCATAATTATTTTACCACTTCTATTTAGCTCCTGTAGAGGACAAAATTATGGTATTTTATCGTATCAAGAAAAAAATATAGATGCTGTTTGCACCTTAAATAGCATATATAAAATACAAATTTCAAAGGAAAATATCGGGGGACGTGTCTGTTTTTTAGAGCCAAAGGAGCTCTCCACTGTTTCGTTTTTAATTGAAAATAGCACGGTTACAGCAAATGCCTCGGGGACAAAAATCCCCTTGCCTACTGACGGGACAAGAGGAATTTTAGCTATATTTAATATGTTTTCGCTAAGCGAGGGTGACCTTAGGTGCGCAAAGGAAAGTGAGGGCTATTCCTATATGGAGTTTTCAAATGATTATGGCGTATATGCCTTGACCCTTAATAAGAGCTCATTACCTAAGAGTGTTAGAATTGTATCGAGTGAATATACCTTTGATATTATAATTGATACTATTTCTCTTTCATAATTAAAAGGAACAGACAAAGCGTCTGTTCCTCTTTTTATTATTTTTTAAGTGCGAGTGCTATTTTTGCTTTTTCTACAATACCCTTTGCGTTTAAGCCATAGTATTCAATAAGCTCCTTTGCAGGACCACTCTTACCATATACGTCATTCACTCCGTGACGTACAACAGGTACTGGACAAGCCTCAGCTATTGCCTCTGCAACTGCGCTACCAAGACCACCGATAATATTGTGCTCCTCGCTAACTACAACTGCGCCTGTCTTTTTTGCGCTA
Organism: Eubacteriales bacterium; assembly: GCA_045596585.1. Classification (GTDB taxonomy): domain Bacteria; phylum Bacillota; class Clostridia; order Oscillospirales; family CAG-272; genus RGIG2000. The sequence goes on along the minus strand of JAZOCP010000098.1, from coordinate 10,559 downwards.
TTTACAATTGTGTCCTTGTCAAGTGGCTTTACTGTGTGTGCATTGATAACCTCAACAGATACACCCTCTGCCTCTAAAATCTTAGCTGCCTCAAGTGATTCTGCAACCATCATACCGTTTGCAACGATAGTTAAATCAGCGCCATCCTTCATTTTTACAGCCTTGCCGATTTCAAACTTATAGTCGCTATCATTTATAATTGGCAATGCCAAACGACCAAAGCGAATATATACAGGACCCTCGTAGTTAATTGCAGCCTCAACTGCCTTTTCTGCCTCAACACCATCACTTGGGTTGATTACAACCATACCAGGAATTGTACGCATAAGAGCAATATCCTCGTTACATTGGTGGGTTGCACCATCCTCACCTACTGAAATACCTGCGTGTGTTGCACAGATTTTTACATTTAGGTGGGGGTAGCCGATTGAGTTTCTAATTTGCTCAAAGCTTCTACCTGCGGCAAACATTGCAAATGTGCTTACAAATGGAATTTTGCCACAAGTTGAAAGACCAGCGGCAACGGAGGTCATATTGTTTTCTGCAATTCCACAGTCAATAAATCTCTCTGGGAATTTCTTTTTAAACATACAGGTTTTAGTAGCCTCGGCAAGGTCAGCATCTAAAACAACGATATTTTCATATTTTTCACCAAGGTTGCAAAGAGCATTACCATATGCTTCTCTTGTTGCTATCTTATCTGCCATTACTCGTTACCTCCTAAGGACTTTTTGTATGCTGTAAGCTCGGAAATTGCTTGATTATATTGCTCCTCATTAGGCGCTTTTCCGTGCCATGATGCTTGGTTTTCCATAAAGGAAACGCCCTTGCCCTTTATTGTCTTTGCAATAATAGCGGTTGGCTTACCCTTTGTTTTTTTAGCTGTCTTTAATGCGCCAAGAATTTCTTCAATATTGTGACCGTCAATTGTAATAACATTCCAACCAAATGCCTCAAGCTTTGGCTCATATGGCATTACGTTCATAACGTCCTCAACGCGACCATCAATTTGAAGTCCGTTGTTATCAATAATTAAGCAAAGGTTATCAAGGTTATAGTGAGCGCTAAACATAATAGCCTCCCAAACCTGACCCTCTTGGCTCTCACCATCACCAACAAGTGCGTAAACACGATAATCCTTATTGTCAAGCTTGCCAGCAAGTGCCATACCACAAGCACAGGAAAATCCCTGTCCGAGTGAGCCAGCTGACATATCAACACCACTAATTGCCTTCATATCAGGGTGACCCTGTAAAAGTGCACCTGTGTGTCTAAATGACTCAAGCTCTGCAAGTGGGAAAAAGCCCTTTAATGCAAGTGCTGCATAAAGACCTGGGCATGAATGTCCCTTTGATAAAACAAAGCGGTCACGACCCTCCCATTTAGGATTATTTACATCAATATTTAATTCATTAAAATATAAGCACGCTAAAATATCAGCACTGGAAAGTGCGCCTCCTGGGTGTCCACTTTTTGCGTTATATACTGCTGTAACTGCGCCAAGACGAATATCAGTCGCAATTTTTTGAAGCTCTAATAATTTATTATTTTCCATAGTTGCCCCCTAAAATGAATTTACTTAAATATTGTAACATTTTTAAGGCTATATGTCAATATTATGCGCACACAAAAATATGGAAATTAGTCATTGATGGATGCTTTAGGTGGTGTCTTTTCCACCCAAAGCTTGAATTTTTGTAGGTAGTCTATCTTTTTAATGATTGATAGGCGATGCTCATCAACTATGAAGCTATAGCTTGAGTACATCTGCATAACGCCAGAGGTTATATACATTACAATTTGCAAGGTGTTCCAAATTAAAGCAGCAGGGTTTATTTCACTAACAAAGGTAACACCAAAGTAGCCAAAAATTATAGCCATTAAAATACGAGAGAGTGCATCACCTACATTTTTCTTTGTGCTATATTCCTTTTTTGATTTACCAAAGTTAAAGGGGTCATTTTCGCGTGTGCCCTCACTTGTTAGCGAGGCAGGGGTTAGTGGCTTAATCTTAACATAAGCTGCCCTTTGATAAGCATGTGCACGTCTTTTGTTTTGCTTTATCATTTTTTGCCTTTTTATGCCCCTTGCCCTCTCTATTTCCTCCTCGGAATAAAGGTCAGTATCAAAGGGCAAGCAAACACCATCATTGTCAAAGCAATCAACATATCTTAGTCCCTCCTTAGCAAGAATTTTTGCTCTTATTCCTGCCAAGGCGCGTACGCTTTCTTGGTGGCAAAACTCGTCAAGCCTATCAATTTTTGGTACAATTTCCTCAACCGCCTCAGAATATAGCTTAGCGGTTTTTATTGTTTTTTCGTCCGCCTCACCACGCTCAATTCCTATCGAACGGAAAACTCCATTAATTAGCAAGCCAACAAGCATACTAAGTGCGCCAGTTGCCAAAATTTCGTAGGGACTTTTACCTGTTCTGGAAATCAAAATAAAGCTACCACCTATATAAGCAAGTGAAATAAGCAAAACTGCTATGTAGCCGGCATTTTTATAAAAGGCATCAAAAAATGTACTTTTCTTCATTTTATACCCTTCCTGAAATGCTTTGTACTGCACTCTTAATTATGCTTTCAGCTTTTTCTTCCTTTTCCTTTTGCTTCTGTCTTCTAATCACAATTTTCACACCTACTGAAAGTGCCTCGCCAACGAATGCAAGAAGGGAGAAAACCATTAAGTCCATAATAATGGAATTAAGTAGGTATGAAAGTACAAAGACAGCACCGAAAAATAGTAGTGCGGATTTTATTTTTAGGTGACCCAGTGTCTTAATTATGAGGATTGCAACAACTAAAATTCCACCAAAAAGTAGCTTTACGCGTTCGGGTGTTGTGCTTACATATCTTTCCTTGTTTATAAGGAAATAAATAATCACAGGAAATATGCTACAAAGAAAGGAAAGGGTGTAAAGGAGAGGTATTTTAACCTTTTCAAGCTTTTTCATTTGATACGCCCTCGCTTTCCTTTAAAAGGCGGTTGCACTCACATTCTAATCTGCTGATTTTTGCTCCGTTTCCGCTTTTTACAACCTCCTTGCTTTCTCCAAAGCCAAGCGAAATCATTTGGCTGATATATGAGCACTCTAAAATTAGCTTTTCGGTGTTTTTATGTAGCCCCTCTATCTCCTTTTTTAGCTTTGGCACCTCGCTGGCAATATTTATAAGCTCCTCTGCTTTTGTTTTTAAAAGCTCACTTTGCGCCTTAAAGGATTCCTCCCTTTTGCCTGCCTCCTTTTTAAACTCCTCCTTCGCGTCCTTCATTTTACCAAGGGAGCGAGAAATTGAGGCAAGAGTGGCAATAAGTGCCGAGGAGGCTGTTAAAACGCCAATAACCACGGGAATGATTTTTTCTTGTATGTATAATTTAAAATCAAATTCCTCTATCTTCTCAACAATGTCAAGCGTGGGCGTTTCTTCCGTTATAAAGCCATCACTTGTATCGGTTGTGGTGTTATCACTTATGTCAGTTGAGCTGTTCTCGGTGGTGTCAGTTGAGCCGTTCTCGGTGGTGTCAGTTGAGCTGTTCTCGGTGGTGTCAGTTGAGGCGTTGTCAGTGGTATTTTGAATATTTTCGCTCTCGCCTTCTAAAGCGCCTTGCCCATAGCCAGTAGCGGAAGCGCATGAGCGGAAGCAAAATATAAAAACCAAGGTGAAAATAAGAAGCAAAATTATTGTTGGTATAACCTTTTTCATATTAACCCTCCTTTACCTTAGCGACTATATAGTCGCCCTCTATTACATAAAAAACCTCACCCTGTGTCGGCTTTTCCAAGCTTGTATCCTCTTTAAGTGGGTATTTACCCACCTCTTTAAAATCCTCATAGCTTGGGTTGGTTTTTACTCGCCCTTGACCATTTTTATCAAGATATTCAATTTTGTTTTCAGTGTTTTTTATTAGTCTTCCGTTTTCAAGACTATATACATTTTCATATGGTAGCATTTATTCCTCCTTGTAGGTTAAGATTATTTCCTTATCACTTGTGGCTATGCCACTTTCCTCTTTGCTTTGAATTGTGTAGCCAGATATATGTGGTGGCACAACCTTGTATATTGAGCCCCTTCGCACATTATATTCCTTGCGCGAGGCAATTTCCTTTCCGTTCTCAGATATATAGCTTATTCCTATTTTATAGGTATCAATATCAAGCATCGAATAATATATAAGCTCTGCTTTGCCTACGCCAATTTTGCTTTTTATATTTAATACGCCACTCTTCCCCTCTGGGACTATAAGAGAAAGAAGCTTGTCCCCAAGCTCAGTGCCTGTTAGGTCATATTCAAGTATGTCCTTTCTTTTTCCAAGCAAGGAAATAGGCTCACCCTCAAGGTGCTTTTCTTTAGCCAATTCTGTAAAAACTGATAAATCCTCGCCTCCTGTTAGCCTAAAAACCCATGTATAGCTTTCAACTATTGAACAGGTATAATCGCCTTTCTTCATCATTTCCGCAGACCATTTTAAATTTTTAAAGTGCGTACAATAGCCAATATCACTTTCAAGGATAACTGGGTAAGCAATTGAACGCTGATAGCATCTTTGTGAAAATGTGGTATTTGCATAATTATTATAAGTCCACGCCTCATTTCCTGTCACGTTTTTTGTCCAGCTACCTCTTTTATATGTAACCTTTTTATTTACACCATCGACTAAAAGGCTGTCATATTCGCTCATTAATAATGGTATCTCTGTACCATTTATAATGATGTACTTAGGCAATAATATTGTCGTTTTTTCGCCATTACATACAAGCTCTATTTCTAACTGGTCGTCATTTGAGGAAAGTAAAGGACTTGGAAAATAAACACTTAAATCAGCATCAACAAAAAGCTCATTATTTTGCCAAAAGCTAATTATTTCACTAAGGACAAATTTTATTGTACCGTCTCTTTCCTCTATGCTTTGACCATTTACACCAGTGAAAATCAAGTGAGTAAAGGAATCACCACTTACCTCGTATGCTCCCACGCTATCAAGAAGTGGAGTTGTCGAGGAAAAAAGAAAGCTTGTCCCGTCTGATAGGTAAATTGACAAGCCCTCAATTTGCTTATTCACGAAAATGGAATATTTAGCCATTTTTCCTACCCAAGCACTTGGAAGTGGAATTACATAAGCACCACTTACACCTGCTAAGGTGTAGTTGTCGGTATTTTTTAAATAGTCTAAATAATAGCTTGCCTTGTTTTCGCCTTGTTCAGTTCTTCCTTTTATCTCAAGGCTAAGTGGCACACCCGAGCTTTCATTGATTTCAAAGCTTGGAAGCATCTCATTTGACTCAAGCACAGTCCTTGAGCCCTTTGTGTATTGCTTTTTCATCACGCGTCTTTTGTGATTTTCAAAATACCTCACTCCATCACCTCATAATCGGTTGCTAAAACTCGCGCGATTAAAACACCTAAAACGTCCTTTATATTTATCTCGTAAATTCTATGGCTTATGGGGTAAAGCACGCCATTTAAGGTGTCATCACCTTGGAAAATTAGCTCACTTGGGGCATCAAGCATTGTTGGGCTTTCGCCACTTCTAAAGTTTAATATTGATTCAATGCCACTGCTACTTGAAAGAGTTAATGAAAGAGTGATTCTTAACCCAAGGTTATACTCATGATTTGTTAAAATCTCGACACTTCCCTCGCTGTTTTCCTCTTTTATAATCGCATTTTCCTTGCCTAAAAGCTCACTTTCATGACAAGCCAAGGTATCATCTGTTCTTTCTATATACTCATACAGCTCGTCCTCTAAGCTTTCAAGCTCCTCTTTTTTTGCAAGGCGCGAGGTTTCAAGGTTGCCATTTGTTGAAATTAATCGAATAGAGCTGATAAAATAGCTCCTTTCCGCCTCTGGGACTATCTCGCCACTTGAAATTGCCTCATAGCTAAGCTCAATATCGCCCTCTCTTTTTTCCGAGTCTATTTCAAAAACTGTAAAGTCAGGGGAATGTGGGTCAGCAATTAAGAGTATATCGCCAAGTGAAATAATATTTCCACCATTAATAAATTCAACCATTTCAAGTGTATCATCAAAGGTATAAACACGACTTTTGCCACTTGATAGCGCATAGTTAAGCTCTGTGATTTTTTCAAGGCTTAATATTTTTTCTCTTAGGTCCTTGTGGGAAAGTGCGCTTTGGTTGTGCCCATTTACAAGCTCACTAATTTTAGCCCTTATATCAAGGTGTGCATCTTGTGCTTGGTTGTGCGTGCTTACTTGGGCAGGGATTGAATTTCCAAGCTCTGTGTCCTTTTTTTCAAGGTCAGAAATTAGTGCCTCACAGCTTGTAATTGCATTATTTATCTCCTCTAAATGTAGATTGATTTTTTCAGCAAGGGTATAAATAAAGTTGTAAAAATACTTTTTAATTTGCTTTGCCCTTTGCCCGAGATTAGCAGGTGAATCTGCAAGCACATAGGGTGAATTTAATACAACCTCATTTACCTCACCACTTGTTATTTTATATTTGTTTGTCAATTTTTTATCTCCTTACTAAGCTTATTTCGTTCATAGAAAATTGCTCACACGTTTCTGTTGATATTTTTATGCTTATTTTTTGAGGATTTCTTACAAAAAAGCCAAGCGTCATAACTCTTTCAAACGGGTAGTCAAGGCTAAAGCCATCAAAGCTGAAATTGTTGAAATCAAGTGGCTTTTCTATTGTCGCTTCCTTTTTGTAAAGCGCGCCCTTAGTTTGCAATTCAACACCTATTTTGCCTGTTGTATCATCGGAAACATAAAGAATCATACCTGTTATGTTGCACCTTTCGTTTGGCGCAACAACGCTAAATTGCTCAGTTTGATACTCACATAAAATAGGGCATCTTTTTATAAGCGTAAGCTCATCAATATCAAGCACCTTTTCCTTTTTTTCTGTGCTTATAAGGCAGTAGCCACCGTCCTCTTCTTTTAGCTCATACTCAAACGAGTCAAAGAGCTTATATACTGAATAGTTGACACCATCATCAAGCGTTATATTGTCACTAAATTCAGCAATTTTCGACACAGGGTCGAATGAAAGTATATTTCCCTCATAAATTTTTTCACCTAAAGGGCTATAAATTTCAATCCTGTCGTCATCAAAAAGGTCTATGGCATTTTTATAGCCTGCCTCAATTTTAATGCCATCATTTGATTTTTTGGCGACGCTTGTAATGAGCCTTTTGTGTTGACCTAAGCGCACCCGTGGGGCGATTGTATCCTTGTAAAATTCAAGCTCCTTCTCGTCAAGGGTTAAAAGCGTATGGACACCCTCGTTGTTTACTATTAAGGTTATTGTTTCCTTTGACAGAGTGCTTGTGAATAAATCATAGTATCCGTCAAAAAATTTTCTTATTTCGCCCTTCTCCGTGCCGAAATATATACCATCGCTATCAGCATAAGCAACCCTTGCTCCACACCCTGTCCACTTGGTAAATTTGTACTCGTAATAGCTACCACTTCCTACCCTTTTAGAGAGGTTGGCACAAAAAGCATCATTTCCTATGAATAGGTAGTAATAGCCATCATAGAAGAGTGAATGGGCATTTTCTCGCTCGCTTTCCTTATACTCTAAAAGAAGAGCGGAAATATCTCTTGAACGGTTATAAAGAGCACTTGTTATATTGGTGCTTGATTTATAGTCGCTCACACCAAAAATTCCACGCTTGCCGAACACTAAGCAGTCGGTATCGCTTTTAGTGGTTGAATGTATGCTATATGCGCCCTCAATATCAGAGGAGGAAAATACCTCATAACCGTTTTCGTCCTTTATTAGACGTACTCTATAAAAGCTATTCTTCTTAAATGCACCGAAAAGGCTGTCCCATAGCTGACAAATAGAGGTGATTTTTTCGCCACTACCACCAAGCGAAATTTTATTTTTGGTTGGTAAATAGAAAAAGCCTCTTTTTTCGTCGGTGAAATAAATATCGGAACCACCTAAGGTTAAAAGCATAACCTCACCACCTGTATAGCCATTGGTTATCGCGCCTATATCAACGCTTTTGAGCACTTCCTTATAGTTGCTTTTCGCCTCAAATTCGTATGAAATGTTGTCCTTGCCAATCCAAGGACTTGTAACGTCAAAGCCGAGGTAAAGCTCATTTCCGTGCTTTACATTGACCCCAAACGGAAGCTCTTCCCATTTATATAGCTTATCGCCAATTTTAATATTGATTTCCTCGCCAAGCTCATTTCTTGGTGGCTCATTTAAAAAGTAGTGCACCCTATCATTTAGCGCACTTCTTTCGTATCTTAGTGTGATTATTGTAGAGACCTCTTCGCCCGACTGATTTACGCCTATATAGTCGGTTGTTGTTTCGTTTGCCTCCTCCTCGCTTGTGCGCGTACGGATTTTCACCTCTAATATAGTTTCAGCGTTTAAATCAACGGCACTATCAAGCAAAAACATACTTGCAAGATTTGATGTTCTTTTTAAGGTTGAGCCTATAAAGGTATTTTTCCTTCGAGGGTTCAGCATATTTTCACTCTCCCCCTCTGTGTATTTTGCATCGTGTGCTTGGTCGGTAATTGACGTTCTGGTTGTAGGAATATATGTGTCCTTATGCATATAAGCGCTTTTTATTTCACTGCCATTATAAAGCAAAATATCGCCACAGCCGATAATAAAAAGATAACCATTTGCTAAAAAGCCACTCGATTTTTGGTCCTTTATAGTAAAGCTACTTTTTATTTCCTCTGGGTTTTTAAAATCGCTTGTCAGCTTAAATAACTTATTGCCCGCATGTACAACTTTACAAACAACATCTTGCCCATTTTCCTTATAGGAATAGTCAAAAATTCCATTAATTCTAAGGGGCGCAAGATTTTTGTCCTTTATAGTTATAAGATTTTTGTGCCCCTTTCTTTTTACAACCCCGTTTTCTCTTAAAACAAGGTTAGTAATAGCACCAGTTTCAGCGCCTGACTTTCCCTTAATGCCATTTTCTAATAAATAGGTGCTTATAGTTGGTTTTTTCATATATCACCTCATAGTCCCAATTTATAAACGGACTTAATTTGCCCATATTCCCACTTGTCAGCAAGTGATAGAAGGCGCGAGTTAAACTCGTTAAGTGAGTCCTTGGAGCTTTCCTTGTCGTCCTCATAAACAAGCTCTGACTTTATATAATATGGGATAATTTCAGCCACGTCCCTTGGTAAATTCAGTTCTTGACTCTCATCTGTTTTGTTAGATATGCGCGCAAGCCTTGGCTTATAGTAAACCTTTAAATTTCCCTTTTCATTAATCAAAATTGCATCTCTTTCAAGAGTGTCAAATGAAATGCTTTTTCCGTTTTTATATATTTCCTTTACATATAAAGCATTATCAAGCGACTCTAAATTTAACCGATAACCGCCATTTTGATATTCAAGGCTATCTTCGCTTATTTCCACAATTTTTGTTTTGGTTGCACCACAGCCTTCGATTTTACCAAGTGCGCGATTAATTGCAGGTGGCATACTATCTAAATAGCTTTTTATGCTTGGGTCGCATCTTAAGTTATTTAGTAGGTCGCAGAGTGATTTTTCATTTTCCTCGTCAAGCTGTAATTCAAGCTCTGGAAAAATAAGCATTAAGGCTTGCCTTTTAATTTCTCCTATCTTTATTTTTACCATCTCCTTTTAAAAGTCTTCAAATTTTAGTCGTTTTTCCTCTTGCTTTTCACTTTCCTTTAGCTTGTTACCAGAGGAGTCGCGCAGAAACACTGCCGACTGCGTGTCTCCACCCATTGCCTTAATTATCTGTGCAAGTAATATTGCCTCTTGATAGTTAATTGTCTCACCCTCGGTGGCTCTTTTTAATGGCTCTGGCAGTTTTTCATAGCTAACCGCCTGTGAAAGCAAGGAGTCAAGCGTTTTTTTAAAGCTTTTGCCCTTTCTGATTTTTCTCTTTTTCATTTTTACCTTCCTTTCGCATTTTTCCCTTCGCACCATTATTATTGCATAAAAAAACCGGTATCGACCGGTAAACTTTTGCCCGAAAGCAAACTTTTTTATTTTTCTATTCACCTAAAAAATAGGTTTAAAATCCCCCTATTGGGGGTATGGGGGTTATTTCTTACTTTCTTATTTACTTTATCTCTTTGCTTTACTTTCTCTTTTATTTTTCTCTTTGCTTACTTTCTCTTTTGGTTTTCTCTTTTTTCATTTCTCTTTTTCCAACCTGTATCAATTGTGTATCATTTTTTGTTTTCAAAATTCCCTTCAAGCCAGCTATCATATGGCTTTAGGCTGTATCATTGGCTGTATCATTTACTGTATCACTTTTGTTGTAGGCTCACTCTTTTTTGTCGAATTTTTTACTACAATAAATATCCACCCGTATAACGGGTGGTATTTCATTTTCGGGCATAGCCCTAGAGACTACTATCCACGCACAAGTGCGCCCCCAAATTGGCCTGCCAGCCTTGCGTTTGCTACTTGCAACCCGTAAACGGATTTGACTTTCATGCCTCCTTTGTAAAGGGAGGTGGATGCCGTTAGGCAGACGGAGGGATTTATTTATATAAACTATATTCTAATTCTTACAGTTTTGCCTTTCAATATATTTGAATTTTAATAGATAATCCCTCAGTCAGC
>JAZOCP010000097.1:0-1503 GCA_045596585.1 Eubacteriales bacterium | reverse complement strand
TATTTGAGTTTATTTGTGACTCAATTGGCGCACAAAGCACAATTTGCGGTGGTGGTAGATATGACGGGCTTATGGAACAGCTTGGTGGACCAAGTCTCCCTGGCATTGGCTTTGGTATGGGTCTTACACGTATTATTCTCGCTATGGAAGCATCAGGTGTTGCCGAGGTAGAGGAAAAGGTGCCTGTATTATATATCGCGCCTATGGGCAAGGATGCAAGAAAGAAAGCACTTGAAATTGTTTCTAACCTTAGAAAAAATGGCGTATATGCCGAGTGTGATATTAGCGCAAGAAGCCTAAAGGCACAAATGAAATATGCTGACAAAATCGGTGCACTTTACACCTTAATTTTAGGCGATAGTGAGCTTGAGTGTGGTAAGGCACAGCTCAAAAATATGAAGGAAAGCTCACAAGAAGAAATTGAAATAGACAATATTTGCCAAATAATCTTGAGCAAATAATGGAGGAAATATGGATATTTTTGAAAAAAACGATAAGCGTACCCACTATTGTGAGGAGCTTTCAACTAATGATATAGGCAAAAGAGTTACAGTTCTCGGCTGGGCGCAAAAGCAAAGAGACCTTGGCTCACTTATCTTTATTGACTTAAGGGACAGAAGTGGTATTGTTCAGCTTGCATTTGACGAGGCAACTGAAAAATCTATTTTTGACAAGGCATTTACCGTACGTGCTGAGTTTGTTTTAATGGCAAAGGGCGTTGTACGTGAAAGAGCAACAAAGAATAAGAACATAAAAACAGGTGATATTGAAATCGCAGTTGATGAGTTCAAAATTTTAAACAAGGCGCAAACCCCACCATTTGAAATTTCTGACGGGGGTGACGTTAAGGCAGAGCTTCGTATGAAGCATAGATACCTCGACCTTCGCCGCCCAGAGATGCAAAAGAATATTATCGCGCGCTCACAAATTACAAATCTTACAAGAAATTACTTCAACGAAAATGGCTTTATTGATGTAGAAACACCAAACCTAATTCGTCCAACTCCAGAGGGCGCACGTGACTACTTAGTTCCAAGCCGTGTTCACAAGGGCAATTTCTATGCCCTTCCACAGTCCCCACAAATTTACAAGCAGCTTCTTATGTACTCAGGCTTTGACAGATACATACAGATTGCAAGATGCTTCCGTGATGAGGATTTGCGTGCAGACCGTCAGCCTGAATTTACACAGATAGATATGGAAATTTCCTTCACTACCGAAGATGAAATTATGGCTATAAACGAAGGATTTATGGCTTATATCTTTAAAAACTTTATGGGCAAGGAGCTAAAGCCTCCATTCCTTCGTATGACCTGGCACGAGGCAATGGAGAGATACGGCTCCGATAAGCCTGATATCCGTTTTGGCTTTGAGCTCAACAATATTTCCGATATTGTTAAGAACAGTGAGTTCAAGGTGTTCAGCGGTGCTGTTCAAAACGGCGGTAGTGTGCGCGCTATCAACGTTAAGGGTGGAGCTAAATTCTCACGTAAGGAAATTGAC
>JAZOCP010000096.1:0-7801 GCA_045596585.1 Eubacteriales bacterium | reverse complement strand
AACAAACTGCTTAGCTCCAATGGCTAAGGCTCTCAACGACACATACCCAATCCAAAGCGGTATCATGACAACAGTTCACGCTTACACAGGCGACCAAATCATTCTTGACGGTCCTCACAGAAAGGGTGACCTAAGAAGAGCAAGAGCTGGTGCACAAAACATCGTTCCTAACTCAACAGGCGCAGCTAAGGCTATCGGTCTTGTTATTCCTGAGCTCAACGGCAAGCTTATCGGTTCTGCACAAAGAGTTCCAACCTGCACAGGTTCAACAACAATCCTCGTTGCAGTTGTTAAGGGCACTGATGTAACAAAGGATTCAATCAACGCAGCTATGAAGGCAGCAGCTTCACAATCATATGGCTACAACACAGACGAAATCGTTTCAAGCGACGTTATCGGTATGAGCTATGGCTCACTCTTCGATGCTACACAAACAATGGTAGCTAAGATTGATGACGACACATACCAAGTACAAGTTGTTTCATGGTATGACAACGAAAACTCATACACAAGCCAAATGGTTCGTACAATTAAGTACTTCGCTGAAATCTAATTTAGCTTATACAAATAAAGGACTACTCATTTCGAGTAGTCCTTTTTCTTTTTATGCTTTTGAAGTGATTTTAAATACGTCGCTTGCTTTTCCAATAACAACAATATGGTCATCGCGGCTGAATACATAGTCTGGTCCGGGCACAGGATTAAGCGTAGTTCCGTTTTTTATAGCGACAATGCTTATGTTGTAATTTTTACGCACATTTACCTCGACAATTGTTTTTCCTGACCAGTCCTTTAAAACAGGAACCTCATAAATTGAAAACTCACTTGTAAGAGGAATAAAGTCGAAGATATTGTCGGAGTTATATCGTATAGCAACCTTTTCCGCTATTTCCTTTTCAGGGTAAATAACCTCGTCAGCACCTATTTTTCGAAGCAGGTCAGCTTGGATATCCTGATTAGCCTTTGCAACAACGCATTTTGCGCCAAGAGACTTTAAAAGAGAGGTGATGACAAGAGAGGACTGAAAGTCTTCGCCTATTGTAACAAAGCAAATGTCAAAGGCGTGAATGCCAAGGGCCTTTAAAACATTTTCGTTTGTGCAATCACCGATGTTGGCATCAGGACACTTAGGGGACATCATATCAATCAAGGAAGCGTCCTTGTCTATAATCATAACATCATTCCCAAGGTCAAGCATACGAAGGGCAAGATGCCTACCAAAACGGCCCATGCCTATAATTAAAACTGATTTAGATTTCATATATTTCTCCTAACCAATTAGAATTTTTTCATAAGGTCTTTCAATTTTTACAGTGTTTCGCTTTTCGGCAATGGCAAGCACAAGTGTAAGGCCACCCATACGACCAAAGAACATAGTAAAGCACAAAATAAGCTTAGATGCAATTGATAAGCTGGCGGTGATTCCTTTAGTTAAGCCAACGGTCGCAATTGCCGATATAACCTCAAATAAAATTTCATTAAGTCCAAATGGCTCAATCATAGAAATAACAGCAGTGACAATGCAAGCAACTAATAAATAAAGAGTGATGATAGCACACGCCTGCTTTACAATAGAGTCGTGAATGCGCTTTTTAAATGAGGTCAAGCTATCCTTGTTTCTTGCAAAGCATACAGCGTTGAAAACAACCACTGCAAATGTAACGGTTTTTATACCACCGGCGGTTGAGCCAGGTGAGCCACCAATGAGCATTAAAATATAAGAAAGCATTGTTCCACCAGTGCTTAATTCAGCTTGATCAAAGGATGCAAAGCCTGCTGTACGAAGAGTAACGGATTCAAAAAAAGCATTTAGCCATTTTTGACCCTCGTTTAATTCACTAAGAGCATAATTTCTCTCGGTAACATAAATAATAATTGTTCCAGCAATCAAAAGAATTAGAGTTGTGGAAAGAGCTATTTTACTATGTAGCTTATACCTTTTAAGCTTAAATTTGTGCTCTGTAAAATCATCCCATACCAAAAAGCCAATACCACCAATTATAATTAGCAACGAAACTGTAAGTAAAACAATATAATCCCCTTGGTAGTCAATTAATGAGCTTTCGCCTAAAATATCGAAGCCTGCATTACAAAATGCAGAAATAGAGTGGAAAATGCCAAACCAAAGACCTTTGATGAAGCTATAGCCTGATGCCCAAAATCTAATTGAAAGTATAAGTGCACCTATTCCCTCAATTGCAAATGTTCCAAAAACGATACGACGCATATGCTTAATTATGCCATTTAATTCAATAGTTCCAGCAGATTGCATAAGTAGCTTTCTTTGATGAAGACTGACTCTCTTTTTAGCAATGATAGTGGAAAGAGAGATAAATGTCATAAAGCCAAGTCCACCTATTTGTATCAAAATTATAATAACAATTTGACCAAACAGTGTCCACTGTGTCGCTGTGGTTAATGAAACTAAGCCGGTTACACAGGTTGCTGAGGTTGCTGTAAAAAGCGCATCAACAAAATGGACAGGCTCACCACGGCTGGCAAAAGGAAGGCACAATAGCAAAGCGCCAATCAAAATAACAGCCAAAAAGCCGATAACGATAATTTGAGCTGGCGAAATTTTAAATTTGCGTTTCATAAATTCTCCCCAAAAATTATTCATATTGATTATAGCATAGTTTTTTGAAAAAAGATATAGATTTTAAATAATTTACAAAAAAGCACGCATCAGCTTGGCTAATGCGTGCCGGGTTTATCTCTTTTTCCAAGTGCGCGGACTGAATAAAATAAGAATAGGTAGTATTTCAAGTCTGCCGATTAGCATAGTGAGGGTCAAAACAATCTTTGAAAGCCAGTTATATGATGAAAAGCTAAGATAAGGACCTACAGCCTCAAAGCCTGGACCTATATTTGAAATACAAGCAAGGGCGGATGAAAAGTTACTAAAGAAGCCGTGCCCCTCGCCAACGCTTGAATCAAAGGACAAAACAAAAGTAACTCCAATTATAATAAAGAAGTAAAGCGTAATAAAGGAAAATACATTGTTTGTTGTCTTTTCCTCAAGACTTTTACCCTCAAACTTTGCCTTAGGCACGTATCGAGGATTTATAAGCTTTCTTATATTTATATAAAGCCCCTTGAATGCAATAACAATACGAGAGGTTTTTATACCGCCTGCTGTTGAGCCTGCCATAGCACCGGTAAACATCAAAATAACCAACACAGATTTAGACAGCATAGGCCACAAATCAAAGTTCTGTGTTGTAAAGCCTGTGGTCGTTATAATCGAGGCAACCTGAAATAGTGCGTGCCTAAAGGATTGCTCGCCTGAAGCAAAATCAAGCTTTTCGAGGGTAGTTAAAAGGTTTACAAATATAATAGCAATAGCACCTACAAACATAAAAATATATGTTTTTAGCTCCTCGCTCCTTAATACATCCTTGATTTTACCAATCAAAATTAGATAGTAAAGAGTGAAGTTGCAGCCAAACAAAAGTAAAAAGATTGAAATTGTATATTGAGCAAATGGAGTGAAAAATTCCATACTGTTTGGAATAAAGCCAAATCCACCTGTGCCAGCAGAGCCGAAGGAGGTTAGAAGGGCATGGAAGAATCTTTCCCCACGATAATCAATTCCTAATGCATCAGTTGCTGAGAAATCAACAATAGGAGCACACATAAGAATTACTACCTCAAGAACAGTAAGTCCAAGATAGATAAGATAAAGAATTCTTGCCGTTGCCCTCATTTTTGAAACTATTTTACCAACCTGAGGACCAGGGGACTCTGCACGGAGTAGGTGCATAGCTGAGCCGTCCTTGCTTTCGGGAATGAAAATAAGCACGAAAACAAGTATTCCCATACCACCAATCCAGTGTGAAAAGCTTCGCCAAAAGAGGGTGGAGTGAGACATTCCTGTAATATCGTCTATTATTGATGCACCAGTTGTTGTAAAGCCGGAGGTAATCTCAAAGCAAGCATCAATATAGTTTGGAATATCACCGTTTATAACAAATGGAATAGCGCCAAATAGAGCCATTACAATCCAAACTAAGGCAACAAGCGCAAAGCCCTCCTTTTGGTAAAGGGAATTTCTTTGTGGCTTAGGCTTTTGTAATAAAAAGCCAATAGTTATCAAGACTATGATAGGAATTAAAAATGCAAGAATGTATTTTATTCCTCCGTATTGTATACCAACTGAGGAAATGCCATAAGAAACAATAGTGTTTTTACTATATTCCTTATATACAATACTTACAATAAGAGGGGCAACCATCAAAATGCCCTCAAGAATCATAATCTTGCCGAGGATTTTGCCAAGTAATTTATAATTCATCTCTTAATCCTTATTCAAATACATCATTTAAGTCGTCAAAATTTTTGTGTGTGGTAACAACGATAACACTGTCACCTGCGTAAATTGTGGTATTACCATCTGGGATAATAACCTCGCCCTCACGGCTGATGCAGGCAATAAGACAGCCTTCCTTGGTCTTAAGCTCCTTAAGTGGCTTGCCAAAGAACTTTTCCTTACCCTTAGCAGCGAACTCAAGCGCCTCAACCTGTCCCTGTACTAAGCGATAAACGGTAACAATATTACTTCCACGCTTGTTAGCCATAGCACGTACGTAGCCGATAATTCTGTCAGCAACGACGTTTTTAGGAGAAACGTTGTTTTCAATTCCAAGCTCACCAAGCATATCGTAAAGCTCATCACTCTTAATTTGAGTGATGGTCTTCTTTACGCCCATTTTGTTGGCAAACATTGAAACAATCATATTTTCCTCGTCAATGTCGGTTAGCGCAACAAAGGCATCCATTGCCTCAATACCCTCTTCAATAAGAAGGTCGTGCTGAGTGCCGTTACCCCAAAGAATAGTAACCTTAGGAAGCTCCTCTGCAAGCATTTCGGCAGTCCTTTTGTTGTTTGCAACAAGCTTGATATCGTATTTGTTTTCGCAAAGCTCCTCTGCAAGATAGAAAGGGATTTTTCCATCTCCGATAATCATTATGTGCTTAAATGGAGATTTTTCAAGGTTAATCTCTGAAAGGAAGTCCTTAAGTGAGGTCGCGTCGGCAGTAAAGTAAACCCTGTCATTTTCCTCAAACATAAAAGCACCTGAAGGAATAATAACATTTTCACCACGCTGTACAGCACAAACAAGCACTCTTGTGTTTAGCTTTCTACCAAGAGAGAAAAGTGTTTCTCCAAGTAGCTTGCATCCACGCTCAGCAACAATTTCAACCAAAATTGCCTTTCCCTTAACAAAATGCTCAATTTGAGAAACGGATGGAAGGTTGATTAGGTTGAAAATTTCTTTTGCAGTTTCCTTTTCAGGGTTAACTATCATAGAAATACCAAGCTCTTCCTTCATATCTCTTATTTGTTTTGTGTAGTCTGGATTTCTAACACGGGCGATAGTGTTTTTCACTCCACCTCTTTTTGCAACAAGACAAGCAAAAACGTTTAATTCATCACTGTTTGTAAGGAAAATTGCAAGGTCGGCATCCTTGATATTTGCTTCGTTAAGAATATCAATACATGCACCGTTTCCAACAACACCGAAAACGTCATAGCGTTCAATTAAGCTCTCAACCTTTTCCTTGTCCTCATCAATTATGGTAATTGTGTGGTCCTTGGATAATGTGTGAAGAATGGTTTTGCCAATTGTTCCAAGTCCCACGATAACAATTTTCATAAATTAACTCTCCTAAGCTGAAATTTACAAATTTAATCGTTATATATTATAACACTATTATTTCTAAAATGGAAGAGAAATATATAAAAAACTTTAACTAACCAAAATGCGAATATTGTCATATTATGTAGTGAGCCTATTTGGCTCACAAAGGAGAACAATATGAGATTTAACACAAATAGAGAAGGCTCCTTTCGTGACTACGAGGAGTTTTCAAAGTTTCTTGGCTTAGGTGGCACAAAAAGACAGGCACAGCCGACATTAGCACCAGAGTCAAGTATGAAATCACTTGCAATGGTTTACCCGCAAAGACAATCATTTATAAAACTATTTGACCCGGAGGTTGCACTTCAAAATGGCACAATGTTTGAGGAATTAAACAAGCCATTTTATGGTGGATCCTGTAAGGGAAACAATAATGGGGAGGGGTGCTGAAATGCTTTCAAATAGAAATAACAACAAGGAACGTCTTCTTCGCGCCTTAGACGCATATTCCTTTATGGCACACGAATCACTTTTATATCTTGATGCCTACCCAAATTCCCCTGAGGCGCTTGAGTGTTATAACAAATATAAGAAGCTTGAAATGCGCACGAAATCAGAATATGAGTCAAAATATGGACCACTCACAGCACCGGTGGAAACGACAAGCTGGCAATGGACAAAGGGACCTTGGCCATGGCAAATTGATAAGGAGGGCAAATAATGTTTCAGTACGAAAAAAGACTTCAATACCCGGTAAGGATTAAAAATCCGAACCCGAAATATGCAAATATCATCGTGAGTCAATTAGGTGGCCCTGATGGCGAAATTGGCGCTTCCCTTCGTTATCTCACACAAAGAATTGCAATGCCATATGACGAGGTAGTAGGTATATTAACAGATGTCGGTGTAGAGGAGCTTGCACACTTTGAAATGATATCAGCAATTCTTTATCAATTAACAAGAAATTTAAGCTATGATGAGATAAAGAAGAGTGGCTACGACACTTACTTTGTTGACCACACAACAGGTGTTTACCCGGTTGCAGCAAGTGGCTTCCCATATTCTGCCTCACAATTCCAGTCGAAGGGCGATGTCTTAGCTGATTTAAATGAGGATTTAGCCGCTGAGCAAAAGGCAAGAGTGACCTATGATAACATTTTAAGATTAGTTGATGACCCAGATGTTTGCGATGCAATTAAGTTCCTTCGTGCACGTGAAATAGTTCACTATCAGCGCTTTGCTGATGCCCTTGGTATTGCACAGGATAAAATGAATGCGAAAAACTTCTACGGTTACAATCCAGCCTTTGATAAATAATTCACAAAAACGGACCACCCTGTGTCCGTTTTTGCGTGTTTTTGGGAAAATGAAAAGAAAATGAGATTTGACAAAAAGTGTCAAGAATAAATAGGTAATTGACAAAATATAAAATGCATGATAAAATAAATATATTATACTCGCATTACTTTTTAAAGGAGTTAGACCCCCCTATGAAAAAAGCAATAATTATCCCAAACTACATTAAAAGCGAGAGCATGGATTTCGCCAAAGAAGCAGAAGCAATTCTTCTTGAAAATGGCTACGATGTTTCTGTCTTGAAGGAAAATGACGAGCCAAATGAGGTTGCCGATTTTGCCATCGTACTCGGTGGAGATGGTACTGTTTTGCGTGCATCAAAAAAGCTTTATAAGCTTGGCATTCCTATGTTAGGTATTAACTTTGGACATCTTGGCTATTTAACAGAGTGCAATCCTGACCTTGCCCATAGTGCAATTGATTGCATCTTAAAGGGTGAGTATGCACTTGAAAACAGATTTATGCTAAGGGGACAGGTTTTAAGAGAAGGTAAGGAAATATATTCCTTTGTTGCTTTAAATGAGGCATCATTTTATCGTTCAACCCTTTTAAAGGCATTTACAGCTGAGCTATACATAAATGATATGCTAACTCAAACAGTAGTAGGCGATGGCTTAATTGTTGCCACCCCAACAGGCTCAACCTCATATAACCTTTCAGCGGGTGGACCTGTTTTAACTCCAAACTCAAGCAATATTGTATTAACTCCAATTTCACCAAAGTATTTCCCACGCTCATCTATAGTTGCTGAGGGATGTGACAAGGTTGAAATAAGGGTTATAGTTGATAGCTTCGTAAAGACT
>JAZOCP010000095.1:0-3565 GCA_045596585.1 Eubacteriales bacterium | reverse complement strand
AATGTTTACAAAATAACAAGCCAGCTTTACTCTTTTTGTGTTTTCCATAATTATCTCCCAGTTGTGCCAAAAGTAATACCTTGCATATTCTAACACAAAAATATAAAAAATGCAACAAAAAACAAGTTTTTTGTAAGCAATTGAAAATCATTTTTTAAAAACAAAAAAGACAATTAAAAAACAAGAAAACCACAGGGCATTTTTTACTATAAATTAGACACAGGGTGCAACGTTTTTTCTAAAAGTAACTAATGCGTGCACAAATAATTCTATTTTTGCCTAAAACACTTGCAAAAAGGACTATCGTATGTTATAATTAATTAGACACATAGGCAAAATTATAATTTATAGGAGATTTTTATGAAAAAGAAGCTTTTATTAACACTCGTTATGGCTCTTGTTTTTGTTATGGCACTTGCCTTTGCCATATCAGCTGAGTCAGTTCACGAGGGCAAGGTTGACCTCAATGCAACTGTAACTCTTAGTGGTAGTTATGTAGATGCAAATGGCAATGCTATTACAACAGTTAACTTATTCGATAAAGAAGGAAACGCACTCATTTGGTACAAAAACGGTTCCACACTTGAGTCAATCCGCGCAGACGACGAAAGAGTAATTTATAAATGTACTTATTCATTCGGTGTCGGAAATTCAACAGTAGGTAGCGTAACTGCTTATGAGGTTTCCGATATGTGGATTCAACTTGATGCAAGTACAAAAATTGACAAAGGAAATATCGTTGTCCTCAACCTTATGGACGATGACGTTTTGATTAATAACAACATAGATATTGGAAAGCCTGTTAACTGCTTAAAGACTATTGCATGGGCAAATAAGGTTCTTGAGTATGCTTACTGCCGTCTTGATACAGTTGCTCTCCAACAGCAAGCATTCTGTGGCTGTACAATGCTAAAGTATGTAAACCTTGAGGACTTAACAGAATTAAGACAAATTGGTGGCTCACAAACATTTGGACAGTCTTCTAATTTGTTCAAGGGCGAAACCCTTGACCTAACAGGCACTAAGCTTAGTCATATTAGTGGTGAAGGTGCGTTTAATGGTGTGCCAGCAGCTGCCATTAAGCTTCCAAAGACAGTTGTAGCTCTTGGTAACTGGTGTATTCAAGGCACTGCTATTACAAGCATTGCTTTCCCAACAGGCGTTGCAACAATCGCCGGCTCACAATTTAATGACTGTAAGTCACTAACAACAATTTATATTAACAACACAACAACAAATATCAGTGCAAGAGCGTTTAATAATACAGCTCTTGAAAAGGTGTTCTTTGTAGGTACACTTGATGAATTAAATGCACTCCTTGATAATACAAATTTTGAAAACAATACACCTTTGTCAGACGTTGTTGGCGAAAATAGAGCAAACCTTATCTCATACGAGGCTTATCAAGCACTTGAGGATAAGAGCGGTAAATACGTGGTTTATAACTACAACTACTGTGATGCATACAATGAGGGCAACCACAAAATAGGTGAAGAAAACCAATTAAGCCCATGCGCAGGTCAATGTAGTGAGTGTAATCAAACAGTTGTTGTTCACACAGGCACAAACGTTACAGTAACTATCGTATATGATAACTACGAGGCAGAGGGCAAAAAGATAACAACATGCCAAAACACAGGCTGCACACATACAGAGGAAACAACAGTTCCTGCTATCTTTACTTTCCGTGGCTACTCAGTTTCCGAAGAGGGTGGCGCAGGCGTATCAGTTAAATATTCTATAGACAACGATGCTATTGAAGAGTATGAAACAGTAACAGGCAACACATTAAACATTGGCTTATTCCTTGGCATTAAGGACAAGGTTGGCACAAATGAAATCGTAGATACAGAGGGCAATACAGCACAAGGTGTAGTTGCAGCTCAAATGCCAAAGGACAGATTCATTTTCATCGAAATGAAGGTTCTTGGTCTTGACGACTATAAGGAGTCACTATTTGCATTTGGTGCATACGTAATCGACGGTCAAGAGGAAAAAACAGTTACCTACCTACAGCCTGGCACACCAGCTGAGGGCGACAAATATGTTTTCACCTCATATAATGCTATTAAAACAATCGTATCAAGCGAAGAAGATGCTGAATAATTAAACCAAATAAAAGAGCAAGGAAAACCTTGCTCTTTTTTATTGCTTTAAAATCGTCTTATAAAGGAGCACTCCATGAAAAAAGGGCTTGCATTTTGATTTTCACGCAACCCCATATGTAATGGGGATTTATTCTAATCGGCATTTTTGCCTTATTATGTTGAAAGAATGCAAACATTATGATACAATAAATTTAAAGTAATATACTTGCGATGTTGTATTTCAAAACTATTTAAAAAGGAGAGTCTATGAAGGTTGTAATTATTGGTGGGGTTGCTGGCGGAGCAACTGCTGCGGCAAGAATAAGAAGATTAGACGAGAATGCGGAGATTATCATTTTTGAGCGCTCGGGTTATATTTCATATGCAAACTGTGGCTTGCCATATTATATAGGTGGCGTTATTGAGGACAAAGAGGACTTGACGCTTCAAACGCCCGAGGGCTTTTATAGGCGATTTAGAATCAAAGCCAAGGTAAACCACGAGGTAACCGATATTGACGCAAAAAACAAGACTGTTTCCGTAACCGACCTAAAAACAGGAGAGGGCTTCACGGAAAGCTATGACAAGCTTATTTTATCCCCAGGTGCAAAGCCTATTTTGCCCGATTTCTATACTGAAAACGAAAGAACCTTCACGCTTCGAACAGTAGAGGATACGCTAAAAATCCGTGCATTTGTTGAGCAAAATCAGCCTAAGACGGCAGTTATTATCGGCGGTGGCTTTATCGGTCTTGAAATGGCGGAAAACCTTGCTGAGCTTGGAATAAAAACAACCATAGTTCAGCGTGGCAACCATCTTTTGCCACCCGGTGACTGCGATATGGCTTCGTTTATTCACGCAAGCTTCCGTTACCACGGAGTAGAGCTACTACTTAACAGTAGCGCAAGTAAAATGAGCATTACAGATAATAAGGTTCAGCTTGAGCTTGATGGTGGGAAGCAAATCAGCGCTGATATGGTCGTGCTTGCTGTTGGTGTTACTCCTGAAAATACACTTGCGAAAAAGGCAGGCTTGGAGCTTGGCTTAAAGGGCACAATTAAAGTAAATAGCAAAATGGAAGCCTCTGTGCCTGATATCTACGCAGTAGGTGATGCCGTACAAGTAAAGCATTTTGTAACAGAGCAGGATGCAGTAATTTCCTTGGCAGGACCTGCAAACAAGCAGGGACGTGTCGCTGCTGATAATATTTGTGGGCTGGAGAGCGAATATAAGGGCTCACAGGGCTCATCTATTATAAAGCTGTTTGATATGACAGTGGCAACGACGGGAATTAACGAACAGCAAGCAAAATCAAATGGCTACGAATACGAAAAGGTTATTTTAACCCAAAATTCCCACGCAGGATATTATCCGGGCGCAACGGCAATGACTCTAAAGCTGATTTTTGAAAAGGAAAGCTTTAAGATCTTAGGCGCGCAGATCGTCGGTTACGATGGCGTGGATAAACGCATTGACGT
>JAZOCP010000094.1:0-2754 GCA_045596585.1 Eubacteriales bacterium | reverse complement strand
TGTAAATACGATTAAAAGAGATAATTCACCCGTTTTATCTCAAAAGGGATATGATGACGTAGAGTTTATGATAGCCACTAACGTTGGCGAGGATTTATCAAAAATGAGCAAAATTGTATCTGGCGGTGAGCTTGCAAGAATAATGTTAGCAATAAAAAGCACGCTTTCCAACAAAAATAAAGCTCAAACTATTGTATTTGATGAAATTGATACAGGTGTTTCAGGAAGCACATCACAAAAAATAGGAATAAAGCTTGCTAAAATATCAAAATCAATGCAAACTATTTGCGTAACACATTCTGCACAAATAGCGTCGCTATGTGATTACCATTATCTAATAAGAAAGACGGAAGAGAAAGGAAGAGCGCAAACAAGCATTAAGCTCCTTGATAATAAAGAAAGAGTTGATGAAATAGCAAGAATAATTGGTGGTATTGACTTAACCGATAAGCAATATGCCGCTGCAAATGATTTACTTGCACAATCTGGGGAGCTTTTAAGCAATTTATAAACTTATTCATTTCCATTCCATATACTATTTAGTGAAATAGGAGGTATGGAGATGGATTTTAGCGATGTAATTGAATTTTGCAATAAAGAACACGTTGAATATATTATTGAAGGAAATACAGCCGATTTAACTACAATAAGAGTTGGCGGACGTGCGAGCTTGATAGTTTTTCCTCATAACATGCTGGTTTTTTGCAGAATGCTTGATATGATTGTATCATCTGCCTACAAATATGTAATTATTGGAAATGGTTCAAATTGTTATTTTTGCAAAAAATATGATGGCATAGTTATCGTAACTAAAAAGCTAAGTGACATTTCAGTAAAATCTAATAAAATAACAGCTATGTGTGGAGCGAGCATTTCAAGTGTTGCACGTTTGGCTCTTTGTCACTTACTAAGTGGTATTGAATTTGCATATGGCATTCCTGGCACAATAGGTGGGGCAGTCTATATGAATGCTGAAGCATTTGGCGGTAATTTTGAAAATATTACAGTAAAAAGCTTAGTGTATGATACCTCACTTAAAGTGATCAAGGAAATAAGTAAGGAACAGCATTTCTTTGAAAAGAAAAAAACAATTTTTTCTAATAAAGAATATATAATTTTACAAACAACACTTTCTTTGTTAAGTGGTACATATGAGAAAATTTATAATGAAATGCAAGCAAATTTCCTAAAGCGAAATCAAAATCAACCATTAAATTTTCCCAGTGCTGGTAGTGCGTTTAAAAGGCCAAATTCTAAAGAATCAGCATCATATTTAATTGATAAGGCTGGACTAAAGGGATTAAAGATTGGTGGCGCAGAGGTATCAAAAAAGCACGCAGGATTTATAATAAATTCAGAGAACGCAACACCATGCGATATTAATAATTTATTAAAGAAAATTAAAACAAAAATTAGCACTGAATTTAGTGTAAATTTAGAAGAAGAAATTATTTATATAGAGTAGGAAATTATGGAGACATTTTCACAAAGAATTAAACAAGAAATATCAACATTTAATAATAAAATGCGTAATTGCTGTGCGTTTGCATTTCTTTATGGAATGGCTTTTCCTCAATTTTTAGAAGATAACACATATATAATAAAAACGACATTTGCCGAAAATGCTTGTAATTTGCATGAAAAGTTTAAAGGCCTTGTTCAAAAGAATCAAAATTCTTATAATTACGAAAAGGGCAAAATATCAATAAATAAAGAGGTTGTGAGATATTCTACAATTGTAGAAATTGAGTCTAATGTATTTAAGTGCCCCCACTGTCGTGAATATTTTCTAAGGGGGGTCTTTTTTGCATGTGGAACAGCAAGTTCGCCCGTAAAAGAACATCGTTTAGAGCTAATTTTTTCAAATTCTTCACACGCATTTGAGCTTAAAGATTACCTTTTAGACAAAAGCCTAAAATTTAACATCGCTAAGAGAAACAACAAGACAGTTTTGTATATTAAGCGTTGCGAAATCATTGAAGATTTTCTTGCATATATGGGTGCTAATAATTCTGCTTTTGAAATGATAAATAGCAAGATTAATAATGAGGTAAGAAATAGCGCTAATCGTGCAACAAATTGTGATTCAGCAAATATCAATAAATCGTTAAGTGCATCGGAAATCTATATCAATGCAATTAATACAATTATTAAAAAAGGGTACTTTGATGAGCTGCCTGTTTCTTTGCAAGAAATTGCAAGAGCAAGAGTTGACTTTCCTGATATAAGCATACAAGAGCTTGGAAAAAGGCTTTCACCACAAATTTCAAAATCTGGTGTTTATCATCGGTTGAAAAACATATTAAGTTTTTATGAAAAAATAAAAAAGTAGAAAGGAAAACGGTTATGTCAAATTTTGTACATCTTCATTTGCACAGTGAATATAGCTTGCTTGATGGTGCATGTAGAATTAAAGATATTCCTAAAATAGCCAAGGAGCTTGGTCAAAGTGCTGTTGCGTTAACTGACCATGGCAATATGTTTGGCGCCGTTGAGTTCTACAAGTCATGTAAAAAAGAAGGAATAAAGCCAATTATTGGTTGTGAAGTATATTTAGCGCCTAATTCTAGACACGAAAAGGCAAGAATTGGCACCGTTTCTTATTATCACTTAGTTTTACTTGCTAAAAATGAAACAGGATACAAAAATCTATCGTATTTAGTATCTTGTGGATACACCGAGGGCTTTTATGTTAAACCCAGAATTGATCTTGAATTGCTAAAAGATCACTCCGCTGGTTTAATTGCATTATCG
>JAZOCP010000093.1:0-10252 GCA_045596585.1 Eubacteriales bacterium | reverse complement strand
TAAAAATTTAACCTTGACAAACTACACAGCAGAGTCAACCTCACCTGAAGATGCGGAAAACACCGTTTACATATATGCTGACAATGATGTTTTAAAACAGGTTCTTGTAGAAGAAACTAATTATATTGTAATGATTG
This sequence comes from Eubacteriales bacterium, assembly GCA_045596585.1. GTDB lineage: Bacteria > Bacillota > Clostridia > Oscillospirales > CAG-272 > RGIG2000. The sequence continues at coordinate 10,115 of JAZOCP010000093.1, read as the reverse complement.
ACGGCGATGCATATATGCTATATAATGAATTAAAATTTAAGGTTGGCGATAGCATTTCCCCTGTAGATATGATCTTCAATGGCGTTAGTGCCGATGAGGACTACGATAACTTAGTATATGACAGTGAAAATAATTCTTACTCACTTTCAGTTACTGATGCTGGCATTTATAATGGCGAATTCACCTTCTATTTTGAAGACGGCATAATTGTAAAAACAACCATTTTAAGAACAATTGAAGAGACAACGCATACAATAAATACAAGTTACTACAATATTGGTACAACCGTAGTTGATTACGAATATACACCAGAAAAATAGTGATTTAATTACATTAAACGAGCCCAAGGGCTCGTTTTTTGTTGCTTTTAATATGGCTTTGTGATATAATTTTATTAAGTTAATTTTATGGAGGTGGTAGTATGAATGGCTCTTTTATTTGGTTGCCTACTGATAAGTACCCAAAAAATCAAAAAACATTTTATAATGCGCTAAAAAAAGCAAGTGAGGGCAACTATACCGTTTGTTCAATAAATAAAAGGTACGAGCTTAAAGGTATGCCAAAAAAGGTTATATTAACTGTTAGTGCTGACACCTCTTTTTTGCTTAAGCTAAATGGCAAGGAGCTATTTTATGGTCCTGCCTACTCGGGTGGCGACTTTTTAAATAACGACAAGCCAAGAAAGGACTACTATTCCTTTAAAAAAGAGGTCGCAGTAACGGAAAGATATCTTGATTTTTCTGCGTTAGTTAGGCTTATGCCCTGTCATATTTGTGAATATTCACGTGGTCAGGGGGGCTTTTATCTTCACTGTGTTGTTGTATTTGAAAATGGCGAAACAATCGAGCTTTCAAGTGATGAGAGTTGGGAGATAAAAAGATTAAATTCGTACACGTGTCCACGTTTTTTTGATAATTCAGTTGACAACGAGCCAACCTTGCTTGCCGAGGTTAAAAGCGATATTTGGCAAGCGGAAATAGCTCCTATTCCACCTTGCACGCTTTCAAATTTTAAAAGCCACACATTTTTAGCCAAGGGGAAAAAGCAGTTTTCTAAGCGAATTGAATATGAGCGCGTATATGCAGGCTATCTAAAAATAAAAGCAAATGCGCCCTGTAAGGTTAAATTAAAGACCTTTGAGGTGTCGGTGCCTGTTGCTTATTTTGAAATTACCTTTAGTAAGCAGGACACATACTACCCACTTGAGCTTTTAAGTATTGGTGGATTTGAAATTGAATTTGAGAAGACAGGCGATAGTGATGCTTTGATTGAGGTTATATTTGATACCTCGCACTTCCCTGTTTATGAGCATGCAAAAACCACAGTTAGTGATAGTGAATTAAACGAGCTACTTGATATTTGTGCACATACATTAAAGTATTGTCGTCAATCACACCATCTTGATAGTCCACTTCATTGTGAGCCACTTGCTTGTGTGGGGGATTACTATATAGAAATGCTAATGACTCAATTTTCATATGGGGACTTATCTCTTGTGTATTTCGACCTTGAGCGCATAGCTAAAACCATAGAGGACAATGGTGGTAGGCTTTTCCACACGACATACAGTCTAATTTGGGTTAAAATGCTATACGAGTGCTATATGCTTAGTGGAAATTATGAGCTTTTAGTTAAATGCGTGCGTGCGCTTGATTTATTATTTGAGCTGTTTACTAAGTACATAGGCAAAAATGGGATTATTGAAACACCACCTGACTATATGTTCGTTGACTGGCTATTCCCTGACGGAATTTCAACTCACCACCCACCAAAGGCGCTTGGGCAAACAGCTTTAAATATGTTTTATTTTGGAGCACTAAATAGTGGCGCTGAAATTTACAGGGTGCTAAAGAATAATGATATGGCAAGTGTGTTGACTAAACGCGCAAGTGAGCTAAAAGAAGCTATATTTACCGAGCTTTATGATGGAAAAAGAGAGCTGTTTTTTGAGGGACTTAACACAGAAACACCAAGCGAGCTTTTAGGTCAGTACATGCCTAAAAATGTTGAAAAAAGGTATTATAGACGTCACTCAAATATTCTTGCTTGCTATTTTGGTCTTGTAAATGGCAAGGAGGCAGCATCCTTACTTGAAAAGGTATATAATGATAATTCACTTGGTGAGGTACAGCCATATTTTATGCATTTTTGGTTTGAGGCGGTTTATAATTGTGGCCTTTCCCAAAAATATACGCTAAAGCTTTTAGAGGGGTGGAGAAAAGCATTAAAAACCTGTAAAAAAGGTTTGCCCGAGGGCTTTTACCCACCAGAGCCAAGCTATCATTTTGATTATAGCCACGCATGGGGAGGCACACCACTTTATTCCTTGCCAAGAGCTATAACTGGCATTGAAATTAAAGAAGCGGGGTACAAAAAAATCAGTCTTTGTCCTACCCTTCTTTCCTTTGATAGCGCAAGAGTTGAAATCCCAACTCCACATGGGCAAATTGTTGTTGAAATGGCGAAAAATCAAGAGCCAAAAATCATTTTACCAAAGGACATTGAATTGATTTAATAGTGTATTTGTTGATAAAATCAACCACAGGGTTCGACTTTTTCTTATAAGCGAGTAGAATTTTCTACTCGCTTTTCTCATATTTATGTGAACAAATTGTTAACAATTAGTCGCGCGTGTAAATTTATAAGGCTTCAAGGGCTCGTTTTAGAGGTGCTTTATTGAATTTTTTCCAAATTTATGATAAAATTAAAATAGTATTTTATTACACCGCCATATTATTTTTTGAAAGAAGACTAATAATGGATAACAAAAAGAAGAAAAAGAAGTCAAAGTGGATAAAGCCAAGGCATACCTTTTTTAGGAATATCCTTGCGCCATTTCTTACTTTGATTTGTAAGATTAAATATCATATTAAAATTAAAAAGTGCAAGGAAAAGCGTCAGCTTTTAGTAATTTCTAATCACCAAACAGCGTTTGACCAATTTTTCCTTGGCTTAGCCTTTAAAAAGCATCTTTATTATGTAACTAATGATGACATCTTTTCAAATGGATTTGTTTCATGGCTAATCGACTTTTTAGTTAAGCCCATTCCTATTAAAAAGGGTACAACTGACGTAAAAGCAGTTATGGACTGTAAGCGTGTTGCCAAGGAGGGTGGCTCTATTGCTATTTTCCCTGAGGGTAACCGTACTTATAGTGGCAAAACGGGTGCTATTAAAGATACTATTGCTCCGTTTGCTAAGTCTCTTAAGCTACCTATTGCTATTTTCCATATTAATGGTGGCTATGGTGTGCAGCCAAGATGGAGTGACAAGACTCGCCGTGGAAAAATGACCGCTGGTGTTACTGAAATCATTGAATATGAAAGCTACAAGTCCCTCTCTGATAGTGAGCTTTATAAGTTAATTTGTGATAAGCTTTACGTTGATGAAAGCTGTGTTGATATTGACTACCCATCTAAAAGGAGTGCTGAATATCTCGAAAGAGCTATGTACTACTGTCCCGAGTGTAATGGCTTTGGCAACTGGATAAGCAAGGGACAGATATCAACCTGTCAAAAATGTGGTACAGAAATAAGGTATCTTAAAACAAAGGAAATTGAGGGAGTTAACAAGCCATTTAAGTATCGCTTTATTGGTGAGTGGTATAACGAGCAGGAAGGGTTTATTCGTTCCCTTGATTTTTCAAAATATGAAAATACCCCTATTACCTCTGACGTGGTTGATTTTTATGAGGTTATTCCCTGCAAGGAAAAGATTAAAATGGGTCAAGGCATTAAATTAAGCGCTTATTGTGACCGCTTTGAGCTTGACTATGGCGACAAGACTGAGGTATATAAATTTAGTGATATAACCGCAAGTGGTGTGCTTGGCAAAAACAAATTAAACTTTTATGCAAGCAAGCAAATCTTTCAGGTTAAATCAGACGTGCATTTCAATGCTTTAAAATATGTAAACATTTATTATCAATCAAACAACATTTTGAAAGGAGATATGAATAATGGATTTCTCGGAATCTAAGGTATGGGGCTTCTTTTGCTTAATTGCGGTATTGCTTGTTGCTTTACTTGTTGCAAATATGCTAAAAAGAAAGATTCCCTTTATCAGAAAATCACTTATTCCTACATCGGTTTTAGCTGGTATTATAATTCTTGTAGTATCATCTATTTATACAATTGCTACTAAGGGCGATTATTTATTCGAGCTTGGCTTCTTTGGCTCACCAGCAGAAAACGAACAGGATTTATCGCTTTCAGGTCTTGAGCTACTTGAAATTGTAACATATCACTGCTTGGCACTTGGCTTCATCGCAACTGCCTTTAAGCCAGCACAGCAAAAGCTTTCTAAAAAGCGTAGTGTTGAGGTATTCAACTCGGGTGTTACAACGGTTTCAACATATCTTATGCAAGCAATTTTAGGTATGTCAATTACAGTTTTAGCATGTGTATTATTCCCTGCTATTATGAAAATTGGTGATGGTCCAGGTCTTATACATTATGCAGGCATAATTTTATGCTTTGGCTATGGTCAAGGCACAGGACAAGCGCTTAACTATGGTAAGATTTATCAAAATATTAACAAGGGAATTGCCCCAACAGACGAAAAGTATATTGACAACATAATTGGTACTCTTGGCAATGGCTCTGACTTTGGTCTTTCAATTGCATCACTCGGCTTTATCTCCGCTGCAATTGGTGGTGTTATTTATCTTATTATTGCAAGACGTAGAAGAGAAAAAGCACTAAAGGACAGTGACCTTGGTGAAACTATGACAATTGAAAAGGTACAGTCCTCAGACGAATTACCTATGGAGTCCTCTGGTGTTGATAAAATCACACTTCAGTTTGCGCTTGTTTTAGGCTCTTACTTTATTGCATACGGAATTATTTATTTACTTGGTTTGATCATTCCGGGAATGAAGGACACAATTTATGGCTTTAACTTCTTAATTGGTGTTTTAGTTGCAACAATTGTGTGTGCGCTTTTACGTTTCTTTAGAAAAAAGAATATTATCAAGCACGAGTTTGTAAATCCTTTCCTTATGAAGCGTATTGCAGGATTTTTCTTTGATATTATGATTATTGCAGGTATGGCGGCAATTAAACCAGACACACTTGGCAAGTACTGGCACGTATTACTTATTATGGGTGTTGTTGGCGCTGTTTCTACCTTCTTCTACCTTAAGTTTGTTGCTGACAAGCTATTTCCTGAGTATAAGGATGAGCAATTCTTAGCTACCTATGGTATGCTTACAGGTACTGCAAGCTCGGGTATGGTTTTACTTCGTGAGTGGGACCCTAAGTTTAAGACCCCTGCGGCTGATAACTTAGTTTTCCAAAACTTCCCTGCTATTGCATTTGGTTTCCCACTTTTGCTTTTGGCTGCCCCTAAGATGATTGCCGTTCATCCTTATTTGGTATATGGTATTTTAGTTGCTTTCTTTGTTGTTTTGAATATAATTTTATTCCGTTCGTTTATATTTAAAAAGAGGAAAAAGAAAACGCCAACAAGTATGGGTGATGAAATCAACACAGGTGAGCTTGATTTAGGCGAAATAAAGGAAGAATAACAAATTAAAAGAACAGGCAAAGCGCCTGTTCTTTTTTATTTAGAGATTAGTCTTGCTTGTTTCCGCAAATGCACTGACCGTTTGTGTAGGAGTGTGTGTGTCCCCATACAACAGGACGGCTTGAATCGTTCCAGCTTGAGTCCCAACCACTTGGCTGGCTTGCTGCTTCACAGTAAATTGTAAGCTTAGAGCAACCTCGGAACGCATAGTTTCCTATCGACGTTACGCTACTCGGTATAGTTACACTTGTAAGCTTAGAGCAACCCCAGAACGCAGAGAGTCCTATTGACGTTACGCTATCAGGAATAGTTATACTTGTAAGGCTGTAGCAACCCCAGAACGCAGAGTCTTCTATCGATGTTACGCTACTCGGTATAGTTACACTCGTCAGGTTAGAGCAATATTCGAACGCACCGTTTCCTATCGATGTTACACTATCAGGTATAGTTATACTTGTAAGGCTGTCGCAACTATAGAACGCCCAAGTGCCTATTTCTGTTACACTACTCGGTATAGTTATACTTGTAAGGCTTGAGCAACCCCAGAACGCATGGTCACCTATGGCGGTTACCTTCTTTTGTTTATAAACGCTTGGAATATCAACTGCGGTTACACTTGTATCACAGTCGGTAACTGTCCACTCTCCGTTATTTTCCTCAAATGTGAGCGCTTCTACGCCACGCAAAAATCTTGCATATAGCGTAGTATTTTTGGGCTCTGTTATTTGAGTTACAATATTACCACTAAAACCAATTGTAAGATACCAACCGTCAAATAATACGGTTTCTTTTTTTAAGTCATTTATGGTAATTGGTAGGTCTTCAATTGTAAACTTGGTTGGATTTGGGGTAGTTTCCGTGCCACCGTCTTTATAATAGGTTATTGTATAGGTGATTAATTCCCATACTGCATAAAGAGTATAGGAGCTATTTGTACCCATTGTGTAGGATGCACCGTCAGTATATTTAACCGCGCCACCCTTGGTTGTTGACCAACCCTTAAAGGAGTAGCCAGCTCTTGTAAAGTTGTTTTTAGTAAGAGTAGCAGTTGCATTGGCTGCAATAGTCATATTGGACATTGTACCTGTGCCACCGTTTGCATCAAACACAAGGGTGTTGTTAATAATCCATTTTGCATAAAAGGTTTTTGCACCTGCTGTTCCAATGGAAATGCCTGTTACCTTTGTGGTAAAGCTACTGTCGCTGTACCATCCGTCAAAGGTGTAGCCATCCCTTGTTGGCTCACTAAACGTAACAGCTGTTTCAACGTTATACGTTGCAGGGTTTTCGAGATTGTTTGTGCCACCGTTTAATATGTACTCAATACTATATTGAGCAGGCACCCATTTTGCATAGAATGTTTTTGCACCCGTTGTTCCAACGGAAATGCCTGTTACATTGGTAGTAAAGCCACTATCGCTGTACCAACCACCAAAGGTGTAGCCATCCCTTGTTGGGTCACTAAACGTAACAGCTGTTTCAACGTTATACGTTGCAGGGTTTTCGGGATTGTTTGTGCCACCGTTTAATACGTACTCAATACTATATTGAGTAGGCACCCATTTTGCATAGAATGTTTTATTTCCATAATCTTGAGCGGAAATATGGGTAATTGGTGCATCTGAAAAATAAGGACTTTCATACCAACCACCAAATGTATAGTAGTCTCTTGTTGGGCTATATAGCAGTAAACTTGAGCCGTATGTATATGTGCTTGGGTTTAATTCATTATTTACGCCACCGCCTAAGTCATAGTTTACGTTGTAAACCAAGTTAGAGTAGGAGGCGTTGAAAACAATTTGGTTATAAAGAGATGTCGCATCCTTTGTTGCCACAAAAGGGAAAGAAGCAGACAAGCCGTTCATGGTCCAACCAACAAAATCATAGCCTATCTTATTTGGGTTATATTCCGGCGCTACAATTGGGGATTTTTCTTCAATTGTTCCTGTCTTAACAACAGCTGATCCGTCATAGAAGGTGTAGCTATACATATCAAGACGATACAAAATAAGCTCGTATCTTGACCAGTGCTCTCCGTCAGGGTGATATACGATAATATAAGCCTTGTTTTCGCCAATGTTAAGCGTCATAGCCTTGAGCTTTAATTCGTCATAGCCTTGGAAATCACGGTAGAGCTTCCAGGTGCATCCCTTGCTAACGGTAATAGCTTGGTTTAAGTCGATATTTTCAACAGAGTTAGGAATATCTTTGGAGAGCTTTGGCACAAGGGCGCTTGTGTCAATCTCAAAACCCTCAGCACTTTCTACTTGATATTCAAGCCAGTATGCATAAAGAGTGATGTTTTTATAGTAGCACTCATTTATTTGAGTTATCTTTGTTTCAGGCTGAAACGTTTCAGTTGTGTACCAACCAAGGAAGGTTGCTTTGCCTATTTTTGTAGGCTCATAAAGATTGAAATTGCAGTTTTCAACGTTATAGCTTTTTGGGTTTGATGCGTTATTAATACCACCGTTTAAAACGTACTTGATTTCATAGTCGATAGGTGTTTTAACAGCGTTTACAACCGTATCGTCTTGAACATTTGATAAATCAACGTTTTCCCAGCTTACGTTGTAGCCGAGCACAGGCTGTGGAGTAGGTACATCGCTCACTCCTGCGCCTTTTTTAACATTCCTTATAACGTCGGCATAGCCGCCCCCCTGTCTAAAGGTAACAGTTAGGTTAATATTCTCTTCTGTTTGATTGCTATCTGTATTCGTGTTTGTTTCGCTAGGCACACCGCCACATGATGAAAGAGCAAAAACTAACATCATCGACAATACAAGAATAGCTGAAATTGAAAATATTTTACTGAAATTTCTCATATCTCTCTCCTTAAAATATTTTATCTTATTATAATTTTAGCACATTATATGATATAAGTCAAATATTAAAAGATTTAATTAATAATTAGTTGTTTAAATTAATGAAAAAACAGGACCCTGTATCTAAAAATCCACCCTTCTTGGGTGGATTTTTGATTAATTCATTTGTGAGAGGTACTTGTTTACGCTTGAAAGCTTTACGCAAAGGGCAAAAAGCTCAGTTGCGATAACTAAATCTGCAAGTGGTGGGTAGGATGGCGCGATTCTGATATTTGAGTCGTGTGGGTCCTTGCCATATGGGTAGGTTGCTCCCGCACCAGTCATAATAACGCCCGCCTTTTTACACTTAGCAACTATGTCCTTAGCACAGCCCTCGAGGGAATCAAAGGAGATAAAATAGCCACCCTTTGGTTCAGTCCAAGAGCCAATTTCAAGACCATCAAGCTCTCTTTTAAGTATTTCAATCACAGTCTCGAACTTTGGACGTAAAATGTCCGCATGTAAGCGCATATGCTCTATCATACCGTGAATATCACCGAAGTATCTAACGTGGCGAAGCTGATTTACCTTGTCGTGACCAATTGTTTGAACGGTTAATTGCTCCTTAATATCATCAAGGTTGTTATGAGATGATGCAAGTGCTGCAATTCCTGAGCCTGGGAAGCTAATTTTTGAGGTTGAAGCGAATTTATAAACAAGGTCAGGGTTGCCTGCTCTTTTACATTCTGCTAAAATCTCAACTAAGTGGTCCTGCTTATCATCATAAAGGTGATGAATTGTGTAGGCATTGTCCCAGAAAATTCTAAAGTCCTTAGCGGCTGGCTTAAGTCTTGCAAAACGGCGTACAGTAAGGTCAGAATATGAATAACCTTGTGGGTTTGAGTACTTTGGCACACACCAAATACCCTTGATTGAGTCATCAGATGCAACAAGCTCCTCAACCATGTCCATATCAGGGCCATTTTCGGTCATTGGAACATTAATCATTTCAATGCCGAAATATTCAGTAATTTTAAAGTGTCTGTCGTAGCCTGGCACTGGGCAAAGGAACTTTACCTTATCAAGCTTAGCCCAAGGGGTTGAACCCATTACACCATGTGTCATTGAGCGCGCGATTGTATCGTACATTACGTTTAGGCTTGAGTTACCATAGATTATGATTTGGTCAGATGGAACCTCCATCATATCGGCAAGAAGCTCCTGTGCCTCCTTGATACCATCAAGGACACCATAGTTACGACAGTCAGTTCCGTCATCACAGGTTAGGTCGCTATCTGCATTTAAAACATCCATCATACCCATTGAGAGGTTTAGCTGCTCAACGCAAGGCTTACCTCTTGCCATGTTGAGTTTTAAATCCTTTGCTTGATATTCTCTATATTTCGTTTCGAGCTCTTTTTTTAGTGTTTGAAGCTCTTCTTTTGTTAGTTCACTATATTTTTTCATATTTTCTCCTTTAAAGGGATTAGGCGGACAGTCAATAACGCCTGTCCCTACAATTAATTTGGTTTTGAAAAGCCTTGAGACTTTAGAACTAAGCTATGTTAGGCGCACCACAGATTGAGGGCGATATCGTACTTAGACATACGCCAAGGTCGCAATCGAGGAGCAACAACGCATAGCGAAGGTTATAGGGGCCCAACTAAAACTCGGCATTTCCGGTTGTACGTGGGTAGCTTTCTACGTCACGTATATTTGCAACACCTGTGATATACATAATAAGTCTTTCAAAGCCAAGGCCAAAGCCTGCGTGCTTGGTGCCAC
>JAZOCP010000092.1:0-4323 GCA_045596585.1 Eubacteriales bacterium | reverse complement strand
TTTATTTTCAAGAACAAATATATCTTGATAGCTTCAATTTGAGCATCTCTCATTTGTCCTGTTTTCTCTATATAGTCAATCAAATGCTTAACAGTACAGTTGTCCGACTGATACCATTCCTTGCATTTGTTTTCAATCATTTTATAAAACATTATTTTCCTCTATTTCTAAATTATTTTGTTGTATCCATTATTTCCATAATGTCGCCGATGTCGCATTCAAGTGTTTTGCAAACACGGAGCAGAATATCCATTGAGACAGTTTCGTTTTTGCCAAGCTTGGCAAGGGTTGTTGTTGACATATCCGTAGCTATGCGAAGCTCAGTTTTTGTCATGCCCTTGTCAATTAGTAATTTCCATAGTTTGTTATAACTTACAGCCATATTTTCAAACCTCTTTTTATAGCATTTTTTACAGTATAACATAAAAGTTTATCTATTTCAACAAAAAATCCATATTTATAAACATTTTATTTGTCAAATCGCAAAATCAATCCATACAGATTGAGCTCTGTATGGGTTGTTTTTTATTAAATTTTCCGTGTGTTTTTGCCTGCAATTTGGCATACAGCTCGACATGCTGTGGGCGCTTTGGAAATTGATGAGATAAGAAAAAGCCGACACGTGGTCGGCTTTTTTGTTTTAGTTATCTGCGGCTGGGGTTCCCCGAAGCGAAGTATGAGCTTTGGGGGTTCACGCTAAAGGCTTCATCGTTGGGAACAAAAGAACGTCTCTTATGGATGCGCTATCTGTAAGGAGCATTACGAGGCGGTCGATGCCGAAGCCGAGGCCACCTGTTGGAGGCATACCGTATTCAAGGGCATCGATGTAGTCGTAGTCGACCTCTGCCTTTGAGTCTGGCTCTTCCTTTAATTTTTCTGCTACTTGTCCTTCAAATCTTTCCTTTTGGTCGATTGGGTCATTTAATTCACTAAATGCGTTACCATATTCGGTTGCGTTGATAAAGTACTCAAAGCGCTCAGTAAACGCTGGGTTTTCTGGCTTTCTCTTTGCGAGTGGGCTATTTTCAACTGGGTAGTCATAAATAAAGGTTGGCTGAATTAGCTTCTCCTCTACGTATGCATCAAAGATTTCAATAAGAACTCTGCCCTTGGTTGCATCCTCTGCTACCTCTACGTGTAGCTTCTTTGCTACCTCGCGAGCTTCCTTGTCGCTTGCCCATTCGTTATAATCAACGCCTGCGTATTTCTTTACTGCCTCTGCCATAGTTAGTCTCTCCCAGTTGCCCATATCAATTTCTGTGCCTTGATATGTAATCTTGGTTGAGCCACAAACCTTCTCGGCGAGCATTTTATACATTTCCTCAACAAGGTCCATCATACCGTGGTAATCGGTAAATGCTTGGTATAATTCAATTGTTGTAAACTCTGGGTTGTGCTTTGTGTCCATACCCTCGTTTCTAAAGATACGACCAACCTCATAAACCTTATGCATACCACCAACGATAAGACGCTTTAGGTAAAGCTCAGTTTCGATACGAAGTGTCATATCAAGGTCAAGGGTGTTATGGTGTGTCTTAAACGGACGAGCACTTGCACCTATCTCCATAGGTACTAAAATTGGAGTATCAACCTCTAAAAATCCCTTATTGTCAAGATAATTTCTTATCTCCTTAAGGATTAGTGAACGCTTATAGAAGGTTTCCTTAACCTCAGGATTTACAATTAGGTCAACGTATCTTTGTCTATATCTTTGCTCAAGGTTAGTTAAGCCATGATACTTTTCTGGAAGTGGACGAAGTGATTTTGAAAGAAGAACTGCACTCTTTGCATGAATAGAAACCTCACCAGTTCTTGTTCTAAATAAAGCACCCTCAACGCCGATAATATCACCGATATCCCACTTTTTAAAGCCTGCATAGTCCTCCTCGCCAAGGTCGTTCTTGGAAACGTAAAGCTGAACCTTGCCTGCCTCATCAAGTAGGTGTGCAAATGACGCCTTACCCATAATACGGCGTGACATCATTCTACCTGCAACACGTACAATAATTTCCTCACCCTCGCTAAGTGATGCTTCCTTTTCTTCAAAGAGCTTAATTGCATCCTGGCTTAGGTGTGTTACATCATATTTTGTAATTTCAAAAGGGTTTTTGCCCTCGTCTTGAAGAGCCTTTAGCTTTTCCCTTCTAATTATCATTTGCTCGCTTAAATCCTCTTCAAGCGCTACATTTTCGTTATTTACTACTTCTGCCATTTTGTCACCAATTATTTCTTTGTTCTTTCAAATGATATGATTTTTGCGTCCTTTTCTCCAGCTGGAGTTGTAATTGTTACAGTTTCATCCTTCTTATGGCCAACTAAAGCTGCACCGATAGGAGAAAGGTCAGAAATTTTCTTTTCAAGTGGAGAAACCTCGTTTGAGCTTACTATGTGATAAGTAACCTCACGTCCGTCCTCGTACTTAATTGTTACAGTTGAACCAATGCTAACAACGTTTTTATCGATATTTTCCTCGGAAACAACCTCACCATTTTTGATAAGGAATTCAAGCTCTGCAATTCTATGCTCTACTTGTGCTTGTTGGTTCTTTGCCTCGTCATATTCACTGTTCTCTGACAAGTCACCAAAGCTTCTTGCTTCCTTTAAAAGCTCCTTAACCTCTTGACGGCGAGTAATTTTTAAATATTCGAGCTCGTCAATTAATTTTTGGTAGCCTTCTTGAGTATATTTTGTCTTTTGTTCTGCCATTTTTATATACCTAACCTTTCTATGCCTTGCGGGAGTGGAGCGAACCAGTTTTGGAACGGACAAAATCCCCGTCTTCGGCGTTAAAAATTTTTTGAAATATTTTTAATTATTCAATAATTGTTCGCATGCCTTTTGTAGCTGATTATCCTCTAAATCAGATATTTCAAACATGTTTTTATTTTTTAATGATTCATCTAACTCAATTACAACATCTGGCATAATTCCAATACCATCAAAGTTTTCAGAGGTTGGACCATTGAAGTAATTTGTTGTATATCTTAATGCTCCACCAGAGGGAAGCTCTAAAATATGCTGCATACAGCCCTTACCATATGTTTTTGTGCCCACGATGGTTGCAACACCATAATCCTTTAGTGCACACGTAAATAGCTCAGCTGCGGAGGCTGTGTAGCCATCAGTTAAAACCGCCATAGGTACATCTATCGAGCCCTCGCTTGACGAGTAGGTTTCTACAACCTCGCCCTTTGCATCAAGGATTTTTGCAAGTGTACCCTCGGGTAAAAGAAAATCTAAAACCTCAATACAAGAATCAAGCGTGCCACCTGTGTTTGAACGAACATCAAACACTATGGATGTACAGCCCCTTTCGAGTAAATCATTTACTGCTGACTTAAACTGCTTTGGCATAGCATCGGTAAAATCTAATACACGTATAACACCAATGCTTTGGTCCAATGCATAGCGGTGATAATATACAGCCTGTGCCTCAAATTCAGCACGAATAACATCAACCCTACGCACTTTTTCCTCTGTGCCTTCAACTACCTTTACACCAAGGCTTATAATTGAGCCAGGCTCACCAACCAACATATCTAATGCTTTTTCGTAACCAACGTCCTTGACAAGCACATTTCCAATTTCAAATATGATTTCACCATCTCTTAATCCAGCATTTTTTGCAGGAGAGTCATTCATTACAGCAAGAATTTTAATTCCGTCATTTTCAAGTGTGCCCTTAACATATATGCCAAGACCAGTTTTTACACCTTGGAAGCCATTAAAAAGCTCCTTTACCATATCAGGTGAATAATACATACCATATTCATCGCCTACTGATGCAATATACGCATTCATTATGTCGGTTATTAATTTTTCTTTATCAATTTCACCAACATAATTCTCTTGATATAAATAATCAATATACGCAAGCACCTTGTATAGGTCATCGTTTTGCTTATCCTCAGGAAGTGTTGATTGAACTATGTCAACAAACTCACCCGCGCTTGAGTTTTCATAGGTTTGATTATTTATAATTGTACATGAGCTAAATAAAAATGATGCAAGTAATAAGGAAATTATTACGAGTGTAATTAGCTTAAATCTTTTTTGCATTTTTTGCCCTTTCCTGCCACCCTGTGGCTAAAATAAGCAATTTTTATTAGAATTTAACAGGCTTTGATGTTAAATAACGCTTAACCATAAGTGCAACCTTAAATGTAATTGCATGGTCAAACTCACGAAGGTCAAGACCTGTGATTTTTCTTATTTTTTCAAGTCTATATACAAGTGTGTTTCTGTGTACAAATAGCTTTCTTGATGTTTCTGAAACGTTTAGGTTATTATCAAAGAAAACTTGAATTGTTTGAAGAGTTTCCT
>JAZOCP010000091.1:0-7677 GCA_045596585.1 Eubacteriales bacterium | reverse complement strand
AGAAAAGCATTTCAAGGAATTTTTGAAGGACATTGAAAATGATGACCTTATAAAAAATCTAATTTTTTGCAACGATTATTTGAAATTTCCACCTATTGCGTCATATGTGAAATATCGCTCCGATATTTATTGTGACAAGATAGAAAAGAAGGAAAAGCTAGTGCTTGGCGCTTGCTTTGGCTATCTTTTTAAGTTCTGTGGGCTTGGTTACAAGGACTCCAAAAGCGTGTGGGTTGGTGACAAGGTAACCGACATTAAAAACGCGAGCTACTTTATAAAATAAGGAGAAATGCTGTGGGAAAAGTGCCTATAACAAAATACGCATTATTTGAAAGAATAAAGGCAAGAAATTCATATCTATATAAGTTAGGTATATTGGCAACACCTTGCTAAACTGATGACGCAATAGATTATATATTAGAAAATGAAATTGAGTGTATAGATGGCGAGTATTTAATTAAGGATGCCAAAAAAATCACAAGAAAAAAATCATATAATCAAGTGCATAAAGCGAACATAGTCAATCAAGAAGAAGGAGCCTTAATGAGTAGCGAAAAACTGCTTGTGAAGAATATGTTTTTAGGCAAAATAGAGCACAACGAGGTTTTTGGTGAACTAATAGAATATGAGGTGCCTTTAAACGACAAGCAAAATGATGGTACAGGTGATATAGATTTTATATCAAAACATGGCGATAAGCTATGGATGGTGGAGATTAAAAGACCAACGAATGATAAGTCTTTGCTTAGAGCAGTTCTGGAAATACAAAGCTACTATCAAATTGTAGATAGGGAAAAGTTAGTCAATAGCTTTTGTGAGCATTTTTCAAGGGATACGAAAATAGAGAAGGTTGTTGCTATATTTAATGATTCAGAGGAAGCAAGACAGTTCAGAGAAAACGAAAAAATAAGGCGCTTGATAGAAATGTTTAATATTAAAATTATCAGATTAATAAAATACTCTGATAGTGAAATATATGTAGAGGAATTTTAAATGGGTGGCATAGCCACCCTTAAAACGGGCTTTACGATATGGAATGGTGAATATTGTAAATGCAAGATTGGAAAAGAAAAATGGAAAAATATTTAGAGTTGATTGAGAAAATAAAAGAACAAAGAGAAGGGGACACGGTAGAGGAAATAAGAAAAATCTTAAAATTATTAAAGGTGATAGAGAGCTATTTAGTTTTTGCAATAAGAAATGAAAAGCCACAAGAAAGAGACAAGGTATTGATTAGAGCTTTTGACAAAATTGCAGAATTAGAAAAAGAGGAAAAGAAAATACAGTTTTTCCTACCAATTTTATCGTGTATAGATAACGAGCTAATAAAATTTGACAAGAGAATATTTGATTATACTGGAAGAACCTTGCTTGCTAATTTTATTGAGAACAGATTAGAAAGGTATATAGATTACGAGAAAAAGGTTGGCGTGGCAATAGTGGGCATATTTTGGGTAATAGATGGGAAGCTGTACTTGCACAGACAAGAGGTAAACAAGAGAGAGCTGAAGGAAAAAGGCGTGGTACTGGCGGATTCAAGTCTATCACATTTTAAAGAGTGGGATCTACACCAAAAAGAGTATCCTTATGACGATTTTGCAACCCATCCAAGAGGGCGAGTGATATATGATGTGAACCGAAAGGACCATATAATTTATGCTGATAAATGTGTAAAAACGAGTGAAATCAACAAAATAGTAGAAAGATGCTATATAAACAAATATGTAATTGCATATGACGAGCATTATAGATGCGACAATTGCTTGGAGGAGGATATATGGAAGGATTAGAAATTAATGTGTTAAGAGGCGAGGAAAAAATAGGAGAAAACCTTATTGAAATAAGTGATGGAAAAACAAAAATACTAATAGAATGTGGAATAGCATTGAATCCAAGTGATAAGAGCAGAGAAATAGAAAACAAGATATTGAGCATGCATTATGATGGGGTTATCATTTCGCACTCGCACATAGACCATGCAGGCCTACTAAAAAGCGTGGTAAATGCAGAGAGAATTTATATGGGCAAAAGCACATACGAGCTACTAATATATCAAGACATAATTTGTAGAGAAAACAGACACAGGGTAGCATTTTTCGAAGACAATGATAGTTTTTTTGTTGGTGAGATAGAGGTGCGTGCGTATCTATGCGATCACTCTGCCTATGATAGCTATATGATAGAAATTAAAAAAGGAGAGGAACGGATTTTATATACTGGTGACTTCCGTTCAAATGGACGTAAGAGCTTTAAGTCTTTGCTTAATAAGCTACCGAAAAAGGTGGACGTCTTAATAACCGAGGCGACTAATCCTAACTTGCATAACTATACCGAGCGATATCTTGAAAAAAAGGCACATGAAATAATGAAAAAACACAAAAAGGTTTTCTTTTTGCAGAGCAGACTTAATATTGACAGGCTTGTTAGCTTTTATAGAGCAACAAGGCGTGCTGGAAAGCCTTTTATTATGGGTTTGTGCTCAGCTGAGCTTTCACGTATAGGAAAAAGCATACCTAGCCCGTTAGGATTTGATGATTGTTATACGTATTTTAGACACAGGGTGAATAATTTTGAGTACACAAGTAGCAAGGACAGATACAAGCAAAAACTAATTGGTAGGCGTGAAATTGCCGAGCTTGAGGCATATTCCATGCAGGTGATGTCAGGCATGGGAGATTATCTTGAAAGGTTGGCAGAGCTGAGCGATTTAAAGGGTGGCGCGCTAATATATTCCATGTGGCAGGGCTACAAGGAAACTAATAGTGTTAAAGCTTTTTTAGAAAAGACAAGGAACCTTGGCTTGGAAATTTATGACTTGCACGTGAGCGGTCATGCAGACAAGGTGACACAAAAAAGACTTATCGACCAAGTAAAGCCCGACAAGATTATTACAGTTCATACCGAAAAAAGGCAAAATTGCTTGCTTGAAAATACTACAGTTATAAATATTGAAACTGATGGCTTGAATTGTGATGACGGCAGTGGTGAGGTGGATAGAATTATCAAAATTGAGGCGGCAAAAATAGAAAATGGCGAAATTGGCGAAACATTTTCCACCTTTGTCAGGAGCGACAGAGCTATAAGACCCGTAATTGAAGCAGTAACAGGCATAAAAAATGAGGATTTAGAAGGTGCACCATCCCTTAATGATGCATTAATAAATCTTTATATTTTTGCTCATGGTTCGCAAATTGCGGTGCATTATGGACCATTTGCAATGGGCTTCTTAAATTATTATTTAAAATTTTTGGAGCTTGGCTTTTATGACTTCGCTGACATTTATGAGCTTGCAAAGGAAAGGCTAAAAGGAAAAATAAAGCGATTTAGAGTAAGTGATATATTAAAATATTTCAATGTATGGGATGAGCGGGATGGAAACAAAGCAAAAAACGATGCGCTGGCACTTGTTTTTTTAGAAAATATGCGCAAGGTGTGATTTTTTAGGGACATCTGAACGTACAACATAAATTTGCAAAGCTTTAGTCACACATTGTTAACAAAACTGGTATATAATGCGCAAACCTTAATAGAGGAGGAGCAAAAATGAACGACAAGGAAATTAGAAGCATACTTATTGAATACCTGAAAATCAAACACAAAAATTACAGGATTTTTCAGGAAAAAAGCATTGGCTCATCAGTTTGTGACCTTATGCTTGTGACAAAAAGCATATTAACAGGCTTTGAAATTAAGAGCGATACGGATAATTACGAAAGACTAAAAAGACAGATTAGAGAATATGAGCAGTTCTTTGATGAAAACTATGTTGTCGTTGGGCAATCTCACGTAAAAAGCATAAGAGAAAGAGTGCCAAAGGAGTGGGGGATTTTATCGGTCAACCAATCTAAAATTGAGATGATACGAGGTGCTACTCAGAATAAGCAAGTGAGTCGTGAAAGACAACTATCTATCCTTTGGAAGCTGGAACTAAAAAACCTACTTATCAAAAATAATATGAGCCTTTTTGCTCAAAAGGACAAGCAATATATAATAGATCAAATTACAAATACGGTTGAAAAATCAAAGCTTGGTAAGCAAATAGCCGAGGAATTGCTTTCTCGTGACTATTCGATTTTTGACGCCGAGGATTATACAATAAAGGGAGAAACGAGTGAGGCAAGCGAGATTTTACCAGCTGGTGACTTGGTTGACCATCTTTCTGAGCAGGATTTATCCACATTTACGCTTGATAAGTGGATGGCAATTTACGAAAGGGCAGTAAAATTAAGGTCGGTCAAAGAACAAAGGGTTGAAAAGTTAGAAGCTGATACAATGGAGACTGAGGCTCATTTGCATAAAATACCATATACGGAAATTGAGGTATCGCTTGGAGCACCATGGATTTCAGCAGAGATAATTTCGGATTTTGCAATAGAGGTCTTTAATGTAACCCAAAGGTATTATTATACATTCGATCCAGTAACACGCCGACACTATCCCGACAAAAAAATACCTATTGTTCAGCATGAACCGATAACTGGCTATTGGTATGTAGACAAGTATAAGGACTATAACAGTGTAGAGCTGAACACCATTTATGGCACTACCCGATATAATGCAATGCAAATATTGGAGGCTACATTAAATCTGCGTGAAATCAAAATCCACGATGGTACAAAATATAACGAGATTGAAACCATCTCAGCATTAGAAAAGCAAAGATTAGTAAAAGAGAGCTTCAAAAATTGGATTTGGAAGGACGAGCAAAGAAGAAACGAGGTAGAAAAGGCGTACAATAGGCTATTTGGAAAATACGAAAAAATAGAGTATGATGGTAGCAATATAGAATTTAAGGGATTGAATCCAGAGATTGAGCTTTTTAAATATCAAAGGGATGCTGTGAAAAAGATAATTTCAACTCCAAACACGCTCCTTGCCTTTGATGTTGGAGCAGGTAAAACTTACATTATGATTGCTTCTGCTATGGAAATGCGCCAAAGTGGGCTATCGCGTAAAAATTTATTTGTAGTTCCTAACAATATCGTAGGTCAATGGGAGAAAATGTTTACAGATTTGTATCCAAGTGCTAAGGTTTTAACCGTTGAGCCGAAATCATTTACTCCAGAGAAAAGAAACAAGGTACTAAGACAAATTCAAAGAGAGGATTATGATGGTATTATAATGGCATATAGCTGCTTTGATATGATACCTTTATCACAGCAATATTTGCTTGACGATATGCATGATACACTAAATGTCTTTTCACAAAAATTGCTGGATTTAAACAAATCAACAGTTCCGTTTGCAGGTGCACAATCAAGTATAAATAGGGAAATGGACTATACAAAAAAGCTAATTAACGATTTGATTAGCTGTATAGGTGAGGCAAAATGCGAAATAGGCTTTCAGGAGCTTGAGATTAATACTATTTTTGTTGACGAGGCGCACAATTTTAAAAACATTCCATTAAGAACAAATATGAGATATTTACGAGGAATAAATGTAAAGGGCTCTAAAAAATGCCTTGAAATGCTAAAAAAGGTGCAATCGATACAGCTTGCAAATGGTGGACGAGGAGCGGTTTTTGCAACTGGAACACCTCTTTGCAACTCAATATCGGATACCTATGCGATGCAATGCTATTTACAGGTAGATGAGCTGAAAAAGAAAAAACTGGATAGGTTCGACAACTGGATAAAAACCTTTGCACAGCTCGAGGACGTGTGCGAAATTGACGTTGACACCTCGTCGTTTCGTGTGGTTAGTCGCTTTAAAAAATTCCACAACTTAGTGGAGCTATCTAAAATGTTTTCACAGATTTCTATTTTTCATAATATGTCTAAGGACGGACTGCCAGAGGTGCTTGATTATTATGATGAGGTAATGCCAAAGAGTGATGAGCTTGACAAGTATATGAAGGAGCTTTATGGAAGAACAGAAAAGGTAAGAAGCAAGGATGTAGATAGAAAAAAGGATAATATGCTAAAGATTAGCACAGATGGGCGTAAGGCTGCTTTATCGCTTAATTTAGTTGATAAGGAACAACCATACAATGAGGAATGTAAGCTATATAACTGTGTAAAAAATGTAATAAGCATTTATAATGAATATGAAGGCTCTACACAGCTTGTTTTTTGCGATTATTCAACGCCTAAAAAGGATAAATATAACATTTACAAGGATTTAAGCGAGCGACTTGCTGAAAACGGAATACCAAAAAAGGAAATAGCATTTATTCATTCCTGTAAAAATGAGCAAGACAAGGTTAAGCTATACGACAATGTAAACAACGGTAAAGTACGAGTCTTAATTGGTTCAACCTTTAAGCTGGGAATCGGTGCAAACGTGCAAAGAAGGCTAAAGGCTATACATCACCTCGATGTTCCATGGCGACCTGCCGATATGGTGCAAAGAGAGGGGAGAATAATGCGCCGAGGAAACGAAAACAGAGAGATAAGAATATATAGGTACGTGGTTGAGGGAAGCTTTGACTCTTATTCGTGGCAGGTTTTGCAGACAAAACAGCATTTTATTTCACAATTTTTAAGTGGAAGCAATACTCAAAGAAGCATTGTTGACTTTGATAATGACGAGCTTAGCTATGCAGAGGTAAAGGCACTTGCCTTGTCGGAGCCACTTATGAAAAGCTATGCAGAAAAGGAAAACGAGCTGCGCTCGGCAAAAATTATTTATCGCCACGAGCAAATGGAAAGGGATTTAATAAAAAAGAAAATAAAGGAGCTTGAGGAAAAGATAAAAACGACAAGCGAGGATGTGGAAAAATCAAAGGAGACGCATGAGTATATTATTTCAAGTGAGGACGAGCTTTTAAAGAGTGGAGAGGAGTTAGCATGTATAATACTCAAGAGCTTGGAGCAAGCAAAGCCGAGTGAAAAAATAGCTTCAGTGGGAGAGTTTAATGCTGTTGCTCCAATAAATCAGTCTGAAGGAAACCTATTTGTTATATTTGAAAGAAAAGGCGCCGAGTTTTATTTAGAGCTTGGCAAAAGTGAGAGTGGAAACAAGACACGTATAAAAAACTTCTTTAAGGGGTTTAGGGACAAAATAGATGAAAGAGTAAAAAGGTTAGAAAAGCTAAAGGTACAAAAAGAGGAAGCCGAAAAGCAGCTTAATTATTCCTCAAGCAGTCTAACAAGAGTTAAGGAGCTGGAAAGGGAGCTAAAGGAGATATTTGATAAAATTCCAAGCGAGGCATAGCTACCATATATTACATTTGAAATGGGTGGTATGGGTGTGGTATAATATAAGAGAAATTTGTGTAAAACCCCACCCAGTGGATGAATTTGCGCGTTTTTCAAAACAAACCAAGGAGGTACAGTAAATGAAAAAGCTGTATGTTTTTATTTTAAGTGTGGCTATGATTCTTACTACTTTTTTAATGAGTGTATCTGCCGCAAATATTACACATACCGTAGTTAAGGGTGACACTATGTGGAAAATTGCCGTTAAATATGAGGTTGGTCTTTCTGAGATAAAGAGTGCCAACACCCACATTAAAAACCCTGACCTAATTTATCCAGGAGATAAGCTATATATTCCGACAAAAGATTCAAGTATTAGTGCATATGAAGACGAGGTAATAAGACTTGTAAATATAGAAAGAAGTAAGTAAGGCTTAAAGCCACTTGCAAGTGACTGGCAGCTTTCACGTGTTGCACGCTATAAATCACAGGATATGAAGGACAAGGGATATTTTTCTCATACAAGCCCTACATA
>JAZOCP010000090.1:0-2128 GCA_045596585.1 Eubacteriales bacterium | reverse complement strand
TTATCGATTATAATAACTTAGTATTTTAAGCCATAACGTGCTATAAACAAAAAGAGGGCGATGCCCTCTTTTTTTAATATGATTATCTTGTTGGGTAGTTTTCTATATCGCTTGGTGGTAAAACATCCTCAGCGTCCTCGCCATAGCTATAATCAGCTCTTATCGTAACCTTAACAAGTGGGGAATACTTTGACTCAATAATAATTGTTTCAATTAAGCCATCCTCGTTGAAATAAACGGTGGTTATTTCCTCTTGCGCGCCATCCATTAGCATTTCGTCCTCATCCTTGTTTGTGATTTCGAAATAATAAAAGTCGCCCTTCTTGTAGCACTTATATTTACCCACACCAGAATCAATTAAGTCCTTTACCATCTCTTCATATTCTGAATCCTCGTAAGGGAGATATGATGACTCATACTTATATTTATAGCCTGAATTGTTTACATAGCAAACATTATTATAATAAATTACGTTTTCATCATAACCATATAAAACGTCTGCAATATCTGGGTCGGATTCTGCAAGCTCAAGTGTTTCCTCTGCGATATAAAAGTGCTGATTGTTTCCATCATATGCGTATGTATAGAAATCGTTAAGAGTTATTTTATAAATGGGGATAAATAAAAGCTGCGTTCTTGAATCAATGCTCAATTTTACAGTGTATTTATCAATTGTCTCAAGTGAGGTAACTGCCTTTTCATATGCCTCCTTTGGTGTTTGTCCGTCAATATTCTTTACCTTTCTTGCACATGAGGTCAAAAATAGACATGACACTAACATAACTACTAAAAGTGAAATTGCTAAAAATCTTTTCATAATGCTCTCCTTCAAATTGTTATTAGATAAATTTATGCAAGCTTCTTTTCAAGACGAGCTCTAATTTCTTTAATAAAGGTAATTGTATTTACAGCCTGTGCCTTTGTTCCCTCGGTAACAAGACCAACTAAGTCCTTTGTCATAATTCCATCATTTAACGTGTCAATGCACGCTTCTTCAAGCTTGTTTGCGAAGTCAACAAGTGATGAAAGTCCATCAAGCTCACCTCTTTTACGAAGTGCACCAGACCATGCATAAATAGTTGCCATTGGGTTAGTTGAGGTGTCCTCTCCCTTTAAGTAGCGATAGTAGTGTCTTGTAACTGTACCGTGTGCAGCCTCATACTCAAACTTTCCATCTGGGGAAACAAGCACAGAGGTCATCATAGCGAGTGAGCCAAACGCAGTTGACACCATATCAGACATAACGTCGCCATCGTAGTTCTTGCATGCCCAAATATAGCCACCCTCTGAACGGATTACTCTTGCTACTGCATCATCAATAAGGGTATAGAAATAAGTAATTCCAAGCTCCTCAAACTTAGCCTTATAGCACTCGTTATATATCTCCTCAAAGATAAGCTTAAAGGTTTGGTCATATTGCTTTGAAATTGTGTCCTTGGTTGAGAACCAAAGGTCCTGCTTTGTGTTTATAGCATAGTTAAAGCATGAGTGTGCAAAGGAGCGAATTGAGGAGTCCTTGTTATATTGTCCTTGTAAAACGCCTGAGCACTCAAAATCATAAATGGTTTTACGGAAGCTCTCATTTCCTTCCTTGTCAGTAAACACAAGCTCTGCCTTGCCCTCAGCTGGCACTCTATATTCAGTTGCCTTATAAACATCACCATATGCGTGACGAGCAATTGTAATTGGCTTTTTCCAGTTGCGAACAGCTGGCTTAATTGAGTCAATTAAAATAGGGGCTCTAAAAACAGTACCATCAAGAATTGCACGAATTGTACCATTAGGGCTCTTCCACATCTCTGTGAGGTTATATTCCTCTACTCTTTGCTTGTTTGGAGTAATTGTCGCGCATTTAACAGCAACGCCATACTTTTGGTTAGCATAGGCAGAGTCAAAGGTAACCTTGTCCTTTGTTCTTTCTCTTTCGGGAAGTCCAAGGTCGTAATATTCAGTTTTTAAATCTACAAATGGAAGAAGTAATTCATCCTTAATCATCTTCCATATAATTCTTGTCATTTCATCGCCATCCATCTCAACGAGTGGAGTGGTCATTTTTATCTTTTCCATTGCTATTCTCCTTAGTAAATGCAAAAATACAGTATAATTATATACTATTGACCTTGTTTTT
>JAZOCP010000089.1:0-19438 GCA_045596585.1 Eubacteriales bacterium | reverse complement strand
TGCCCTAACACCTACCTATAAAATTCCTGACCCTAAGACGCTTAATGAAAGAGAAAAACAGGTTTACTCTACTATTTTAAGGCGATTTGTGGCAGTATTTTGCGCTGACGATTGCTTGATTGAAAGGTCGGAGATTAAGATAAACGTAGGGGACCTAGAGGAATTTGTTTTAAAGGGTACTGTTATTACTCAAGCAGGTTGGACTAAGTTTGACGACTACACTCCTAAGGACAAGATTTTGCCTAAGCTTTCAAAGGGTGATATAGTAAACACACAATTTAAGCCCGTTGAAAAGGAGACAACTCCACCTAAGCATTACACCATTGAAACGCTCAATAATTACCTCAAAAATCCGTTCAAGGAGGATAAGCAAAATGCTGACGAGAGCGATGATGAGGATTACAAGGCTATTTTCGAGGGTCTTGAGCTCGGCACTGAGGCAACAAGAACTGGCATTATAGAAAACGCGTGCAAAAGTGCCTACATCATGCTAAAGAAGGACACGTATTACATTTTGCCAGATGGCGAGTATTTAATCGAGTCACTTTCACAGCTTGGCATTAGCATGGACAAGTATAAAACCTCTCAAATGGGTCAAGCCTTAAAGAAGGTTTTCCGTGGAGAATTTTCGATTGACGATAGTGTTTCACTCGCAAAAACGGAAATCGGTGAGATTTTCGAGGCATCTAAGGACAAATCCCCCGAGATGGACATAAATATTGGCATTTTCGGCGAGGTCGTTGGTAAGTGCCCACTTTGTCAGAATGATGTTATAAGAACAAAATTTGGTTATGGCTGTTCTGGCTATCGTGACGGATGTAAATTTTCTATCAATAAATCAATTTGCAAAAGAGTTATTTCTGTATCTAATGTAAAAATGCTACTCGCCACAGGCAAAACAAGTAAAATTCAAGGCTTTGTTTCCAAAAATGGAAAGAGCTTTGATGCGATTTTAAAGCTTGAAGAGGGCGGAAAAATATCATTTGATTTTAATTAAGGGACAAGCTACCGTGCTTATAAACGGAGCTTTAACCTATTTAAGGAGATTATTATGGAAAGAGTTTCAAAAAATAACTACTATCTTGATATTGCCGAGACTGTATCTGAAAGAAGCACTTGTCTTCGTCGTCGCTTTGGCGCTATCATCGTTAAAAACGATGTTATCGTTTCAACAGGCTATAATGGAGCACCAAGAGGACGTCTTAACTGTGACGAGCTTGGCACTTGCTACCGTGACAGCTTAGGAATTCCTAAGGGCGAGCGCTATGAGCTTTGCAGAAGCGTGCATGCAGAGGCAAATGCAATAATTGCAGCCTCACGTGAGCAAATGCTTGGTGCAACTCTTTATATGTGCTGCACAGACCCAAAAACAGGCGATATAATTGGTGGTATGAATAGCTGTATGATGTGTAAGCGCCAAATTATAAACGCTGGTATTTCAAAGGTTATTATAAGAAACACAAAGGACGAATATACCGAGGTTATTGTTGGTGACTGGATTAAGGATGACGACAGCTTAAGCGGTAAATTCGGCTATTAATATGGAGCTTTTAATAGAAAAGGCATCAAAAAACGACGCACCCTGTGTCGCAAAAATAGAAAACGAGTGCTTTTCTGTACCGTTTAAAGAGAAGGATATTATTACCTATTTAGATGACCCTATTTGGCACTTTTTAGTGGCTAAAATTGATGGCGAGGTTGTTGGGTATATCAGCTTTACAATAATTTTAGATGAGTGTCAAATTGTAAACGTTGCAACAGCTCCAAGCTATCGTAAAATGGGTATAGGTACCCGTTTGATAGAAGAATTTCTTAAATATATAAAGGAAAAAGGGTGCAAGACTACTTTTCTTGAGGTAAGAGAGTCTAATTCACCTGCGATAAATCTTTATAAAAAATTTGGATTTTTTCCTGTGGGAATATCAAAAAACCACTATTCAAAGCCAACTGAAAATGCTCTTTTAATGAATCTTGAATTATAGGCATTTGAGGTGCAACTAAGATGAAAAGTGGCGATTTGTGCCGAATTTTATTGGTGGGTGCTCGGCAAAAAGAGCTTTAATTATCATGTAGAAGGGAAGTTAATAATGTTAGTTTTATCCTTTGAATCATCCTGCGACGAAACCGCTTGTGCTGTACTTGAAATGGCAGATGGTTGTCGCGAAATAAAATCAAATATTATTGCCTCCTCTGTTGATATACAGGCGCTTTATGGTGGCGTTGTGCCAGAAATTGCAAGTCGTGCACACATTGAGGCAATTTCAAAAATTACATATGAGGCGCTAAATGTAGCTGGTGTTACTATAAAGGACATTGACTTAATTGCTGTCACTAACGGTCCTGGGCTAATTGGCGCACTTTTAGTAGCTGTAAACTTTGCAAAATCTCTTGCTTTTGCAAACAATATACCACTTGTGCCAGTTGACCATATTAAGGGGCACGTAGCTGCTAACTACTTAACACACAAAAAGCTCGAGCCACCATTTTTAGCATTTGTTGTTTCTGGTGGTCATACATCGTTTTTTGATATAAAATCATACACGTCCTTTGACGAAATTGCATCCACACGTGATGACGCAATTGGAGAATGCTTTGATAAAATAGGCAGAGTTATGGGGCTTAGCTACCCTGGTGGTGCTGTTGTTGACAGCTTGGCAAGTAAGGGAAATGCACACGCGATTACATTTCCGTCTCCCGCTATTAACAAGGAAACTCTTGACTTTTCCTTTAGTGGCTTAAAAACTGCTGTTATTAATTATTTAAACACAAAAAATCAAAAGGGTGAGGAAATTTGTCGCGAGGATGTTTGTGCCTCGGTTACCCTTTCTATAACTGACGCAATTTGTGACAAGGTTAAGCGTGCACTTATTGAAACTGGATATGATAAGATTGTTTTAGCAGGTGGTGTTAGCGCTAACTCACACATAAGAGAGGAATTAACTAAGCTTTGTGCTCAGCTTGGTGCTGAATTTTATGCACCTGAATTGTCACTATGTGGTGATAATGCTGCAATGATTGGTGCGCAAGGCTATTATGAATATTTGAGTGGTGTGCGTGCGGGCGAGGACCTAAACGCATACCCAAGCTGATTTAGGAGAGTTTATGAAAATTTCAATTAAATATGTGGGAAGCATCATAAACCTTCCCTCAAGTATAGCCGAGCATTTATCACGTGCTGGCGAGGCAGAATTAAGGGTTATACTTGGCATTTCCGCTTTTTCAAGCTATTTTGGAGATTTTGATAGTGCCTTGCCACTTCTTTGTGACAAGCTTGAGCTTGACCTATGTGAGGTAACACGTGCACTTGAATTTTGGGCAGAGGCTGGAATTTTAGAAATTGATGGTGTTTCTCCCTCCTCTGATACTGTTTCGACAGTTTGTGCAAGGACTAATTCAGCTCCCTCATATACTGGTGAGCAGATTAGGCGCTTAGTTGACCAAAACCCCGATTTTAAAATGCTTGCTGACTGTGCACAAGATGTGCTTGGCAAGGATTTTACACCAAACGACTATTCTTCACTTTTACAAATTAAGACCTATTATAAATTTAATGATGACTATATTCTTATGCTACTTGCACACTGTGCCGAGATTGAAAAATCAAGCTGGGCATACATACGAAAGGTAGCAAAAAGCCTTTATGACGAGGGCATTGATACATACGAAAAATTAGAGGAGCACTTTAGGGCAAGACGAAATAAGCGCTCACTTGAATATAAGGTTAGAAAGCTCTTTGGCGTTGGACTTCGCGAGTTTACAAAGAAGGAGCACTGCTTTTTTGAATCATGGGTTGAATTAAAAATCAGCTATGATTTAATCAAGCTTGCCTATGAAATTTCTGTTGACAACGGAAAGGGGCCTAACTGGAGCTATACAAACAAAATACTTGAAAACTGGCACACATCTGGTGTAAAAACGGTTGAGGACGCCGAAAATACTATTGCTAAAAACAAGGACCGCTTATCTATGTCAAGCTTTGATACTGATGACTTTTTCGAGGCTGCACTTAAGCGCTCTGATGAAAGAATTAAGGAGAGGAGTAAAAAATGAGCTTTTCAAGAAAATGTATCGTCTTAGTAAATGACGAATTTGAAGAAAAACGACTAAAAAATGAAGCCGAAAGACAAAAAAGTCTTGATTTAGTTTACTCAAAATCCGCTGAAATTCAAGAAATTGACAAGGAGCTATCAAGAACAGGTGTTAGCATTATGGGCTGTGCCCTTGGTGGCAAGGACAAATTACAGGAAAATTTAGAAAATCTAAAGGAAAGAAACCTTGCACTTCAAGAAAGAAGAGCTGTGCTTTTAGCAGAGCTTGGCTTTGACAAGGACTATACTGACCTTAAATATGATTGTGAGCTTTGTCAGGACTGGGGCGCATATGATGGTAAAATATGCTCATGCTACAAATCAAGGCTTATCGAGGAGCAATTTAAGCTAAGCGGACTTTTTGCCCTTGCTAAGGAGCAGAGCTTTGATACCTTTTCACTTGATTTTTACGAAAACAAGGACGAGATGAGCAGTCTTCTTAGCTATGCAGAGAATTATGTTAAGGATTTTTCCACAGTAAAGGACAATTTACTCTTTGTTGGTGGAACAGGCCTTGGTAAAACACACCTATCAACAGCTATTGCGGGTGCGCTTATTAAAAAAGGCTACAATGTAATTTATGAAACAGCGCAAAACATCTTCTTTGATTTTGAAAATGACCGTTTTATAGACCGTTTTGGTGGGGACGAGCCTGTCTCTTGCAAATACCTTGATTGCGACCTTCTTATTATTGATGACTTAGGTGCTGAAAACATTACAGCCTTTAGTGTTTCTTGCCTTTATAATATTATAAATACAAGATTAAATAAGAAGCTTCCTATCATTGCAAGCACTAATTTTTCCTCACAGGAGATTAGAAAAAAATATCACGATAGAATTACAAGTCGTCTATTTAGTGATTTTACCATTAAAATGTTCAAGGGAACAGATATAAGAAGGCTTAAAAAATAAGGCTATTTTGGGCTTTATATATAAGGAAATAAAAAAATTCAAAAAAGAACTTGACAAAGCATTTTTGCTATGCTATAATGTTGAGGCAAATCCAAAGACAGCAGGTCACCGTAATTGCTTTTTGCTCCCTGCCGAGGAAGAATTTATAATTTTAATAAGCTTATAAATCTTTTTTCGGTGTGGTGTTTTCTGCGTTCGGGAAAAGATTTTTCTTTTTTCTGCTGTAAAATTTTAAAGGAGGTTATTTATGCCAAGTAATTCAGTTCTTGAACAAAAGAAGGCCGTTGTTGCTGACCTTGTTGAAAAATTCAAAAAGGCTCAATCTGGTGTTCTTGTTCAATACCAAGGTATCACTGTTGAAAATGATACAAAAATGCGTGCTGCATTCAGAAAAGCAGGCGTTGACTATATG
The DNA here is from genome assembly GCA_045596585.1 of Eubacteriales bacterium. Taxonomy (GTDB): domain Bacteria; phylum Bacillota; class Clostridia; order Oscillospirales; family CAG-272; genus RGIG2000. The sequence continues at coordinate 14,026 of JAZOCP010000089.1, read as the reverse complement.
GTAATTAAAAATACTCTTATTGGTCGTGCTTGTGATGAAGTTGGCTACGCGGCAATGAAGGACCAGCTTAATGGTATGAGCGCTATCGCTATCGGTTATGATGATCCTATTGCTCCTGCAAAGATTGCAAAAGAATATGCTGACAAGGTTGAAACCTTTGAAATCAAAGGCGGTTTCCTTGAGGGCGCAGTTGTTGATTCAAACACAGTTAAGGCTCTTGCAGAAATCCCATCAAGAGAAGTACTTCTTGCAAGATTCCTCGGAAGCATTCAAGGTCCTATCTCAGGCTTTGCTCGTGCTATCCAAGCAGTTATCGACCAAAAGAATGGCGTTGAGGCTGCTGAATAAGTTTAGCATTTTGATTTAAAATGCAAAGAAAAAATAAAAAATTAAAAATTATATTATCTAAATGGAGGATAAATTATCATGGCTAACGAAAAAGTTACTAATATTCTTGAAGAAATCAAAACACTTTCAATTCTCGAGCTTGCTGACCTTGTAAAGGCAGTTGAGGAAGAGTTCGGCGTATCTGCAGCTCCTGTTGCAGTTGCTGGTGCTGCTGTTGCAGCTGCTCCTGTTGAGGAGAAGACAGAGTTTGACGTTGTACTTGTTGAAGCAGGTGCATCTAAGCTCAACGTTATCAAGGTTGTAAGAGAGCTTACAGGTCTTGGTCTTAAGGAAGCTAAGGAACTCGTTGAGAGCGCTCCAAAGACAATCAAGGAAGCAGTTTCTAAGGAAACCGCTGAAGACATCGCTAAGCAACTTACAGACGCTGGCGCTAAGGCAGAGGTTAAATAATTATAATTTAACTAATAAAAAGAGGAACGATTTTGTTCCTCTTTTTTATTTTCATATGTGCGGGGAAATCTCACGAAAATAGTCCTTAAATGTGCAAAAAAGAGCCACAGGGTGGCTCTTTTTTATTCTTTTCCTCTTCTTTTCTTTCTTGTTTTTGCAAGTAAGATATCATAAAGCTGACCAGGACTTTCCGCTATGTAATTTGCACCTGCTTCTTTTAAAACATCAACATTACGATAGCCCCATTCAACACCGATTGAGGTCATCATAGCATTTTTAGCAGTTTGAATATCAACATCGGAGTCACCAACCATAAAGCAGTTTTGCACCTTAACTCCAAGCTTTTTAGAAACAGCTATAAGTGCGGCTGGGTCTGGCTTTGGTGGTAGCTTTGCCTGTCCTTGAACAAGCTCAAACATACCCTCGGGGAATAGCTTTTTAATTATGTCCTTTACAAACTTATCTTGCTTGTTTGATAAAACTGCAAGCTTGATTTTCGTTTCCTTTTTTAGTTCCGAAAGTGCTTCCTCAATTCCATCATAAGCACTTGTTTTTTCAGCATAGCACTTAGCATATTCCTCTTCATATACCAAAAGGGCAGTATCAATAATCATTTCGCTTTCTTGTATATCATCAGGTAAGGAACGGCGCACAAGCTGTCTTGCACCATTATTTATAAAGCTTAAAACCTCTTCCTTTGTCCTTTGCTCATAGCCTAAGCGCTCAAGCATACCATTTACTGCTGTGTGTATATCATCAATTGTATAGGCAAGTGTACCATCAAGGTCTAAAATAGCTGCATATTTTGCCATAATTACTCCTTACTCCTTAAAAAAGGTCTGATGAAAAATAACGAAGACCTGTATCAGGTAAAAGTATTACTACTGTCTTGTCTTTTTCATTTTCTATTACTTTTAACGCTCCCATAAGAGCAGCACCTGAGGAAATTCCAACTAAAAGTCCCTCATTCTTTGCAAGCACGCGCGCACCCTCATACGCTTCACTATCACTAACTGTAACTATTTCATCACAAAGTGACCTATCAAAGGTATTTGGCACAAAGTTTGCACCTATGCCTTGAATTTTATGTGAACCAGAAATTCCTTTTGAAATAAGTGGAGATGCACTTGGCTCAATGCCGATTGTTTTTACTTCTGGTTTTCTTTCCTTTAGGTACCTTGATATGCCAGAGATTGTGCCACCTGTACCTATGCAAGAAACGAAAATATCGACACGTCCCTCGGTATTTTCAAAAATTTCAGGGCCTGTTGTATCATAATGAGCCCTTGGATTTGCAGAATTTTCAAACTGGGCTGGAATATAAGCACCATCAATTTCCGCCTTTAATTCCTCAGCTTTTTTAATAGCACCAGCCATACCAAGCTTACCATCTGTTAGTACAACCTTAGTGCCGTATGCCTCCATGGCAGTTATACGCTCACGTGACATAGAATCGGGCATTACAATTATTACATTAAAGCCATATGCCGAACCAAGAAGGCTAAGCCCAATACCTGTATTGCCTGAGGTTGCCTCAATTATTGTGCCACCCTCTTTTAACTCGCCGCTTTTTATAGCTGACTCTATCATACCCTTAGCAACTCTATCCTTAACTGAGCCGGCGGGGTTGAAATATTCTACCTTTGCAAGAAGACGACATTTAAGATTATATTTTCTTTCAATATTTGAAAGGCGCACCATAGGTGTATTACCAATTAGCTCACTTACTGAATTATAAATCATAAAATCTCCTTTCTTGCCTTTTAAAGCATCATATATTACATTTTACCACTAAATTCTCCTTATGTCAACATTGTGAAAAAATAATGAAAACTCATTTTTACATAATATTCTCACTTGATTTATTAATTCAGTTATGCTATACTTTAATTTGAAGTATTGCGCGTATTATTTCGCGCGCATTAAATTATATATATGTAGGGGTTTTTATGATAGAAATTAAAAATCTTGTGAGAAAATTTGGCAAAAAGTATGCCCTTGATGATGTTTCATTCTCTGTAAAGCGCGGAGAAATTGTTGGATTTCTTGGTCCTAATGGTGCAGGAAAATCAACTACTATGAATATAATCACTGGCTACCTTTCCCCCACATCAGGCACAGTTACTGTTGATGGTCTTGATGTTTTCAAGGAGCCACTTAAGGTTAAAAGAAAAATCGGCTTTTTACCCGAGCAACCACCACTTTATATTGATATGACCGTTTGGGAATATCTTTCATTTGTTTATGATTTAAAGGGTAGTGACTACAATAAAAAGGCACATTTAGCCGAGGTTTGTGAGCTTGTAAAGATTACCGATGTTAAAAATCGTCTAATTAAAAATCTTTCAAAGGGTTATAAGCAAAGGGTTGGTATTGCAAGTGCAATTATTGGAAACCCAGAGGTGCTTATTTTTGACGAGCCAACCGTTGGTCTTGACCCTAAGCAAATTATCGAGATTAGAAACTTGCTTCGTACACTTGCAAAGGACCACACAATTATTCTTTCAACTCATATCTTAAGTGAGGTACAAGCTGTTTGTGACAGAATAGTTGTTATCAACGAGGGAAAAATTATTGCTGACCAAAAGACACAAGAGCTTAGCCAAGCGCTTGGTCAAAGCAATCGCTTCCGCGTTAAGATTTCTGGCCCTAACAAGGAGGTTTTAAATCTTCTTCGTGGCATACACAGTGTTACAAGGGTTACACAGGATGGTGGACGCGATGGTGATGCGTTTAGCTACATAGTTGACTACACAGGTAATGTTGACATAAGAAAAATGATGTTCCGTGCTCTTGCTGAAAAGGGCTGGCCTATTATCGCTATGGAGGGCGTTGAGGTTTCACTTGAGGACATGTTTGTTAAAATTATTGATAGTGAGAAAGGGGAAAAATAGTGCTTGCGATTTTTAAAAAGGAAATGAAGCTATATTTTACAACTGCAACAGGCTATATTTTCCTTGCAGTTGCCTTACTTGCCTCTGGCTTTATTTTGGCAATTAATACATATATGATAAGCTCCGAGCCAACATCAAATACAACTGGCTACTTTAGCTTTATTCTTATTATGATGATGGTATTTTTACCTGTTCTTACAATGAGGAGCTTTAGTGACGAGAGGCGCACAAAGACAGACCAGCTTCTTTTTACCTCACCTGTGTCTATTTTTTCACTTGTCATGGGTAAATTTTTAAGCGCTCTTTGTATGTTCTTAATTTATATTGCGCTTTCTCTTATTAATTTCATTCCACTATTTGCATATGTTGCAGATGGTGCTGCCGGACCTAATGTTTCCATGATAATTGGTAATATTTTTGCACTTGTTTTAGTTGGCATGTGCTTTATCGCTATTGGAATTTTTATTTCCTCTCTTACTGAAAATATGTTTGCCTCAGCTATTATAACTGTGGGCACACTTTTTGGACTACTACTTATAAATGGTATTTCCTCGCTCTCATTTTTACAGGGTGATGGCTTTGCTTATGTTTTAAGAGTTGTTATTGACTGGCTTTCTATGTTTTCAAGATTTGATGCCTTTGTTTATGGCTACTTTGATATAAGCGCGCTTGTTTACTATATTTCAATAACTGGTATTTTCCTTTTATTGACTGAGCGCCATTTCCAAGCGAAAAGGCTTGTGTAAGGAGGTGCTATCATGGATTTTTTAAAGAAACTTGCAAATAAAGGAAAAATAAAATATGGTGCCTTGCTTGCTGGCTTTTTAGCGCTTATTATTGTTTCCGTTATTATTTTTAACACAATTATTTCAATCCTTGGTGAGCGTTATAACTGGTTCTTTGATATGACCGATGAGCAGTTTTATTCTGCCTCTGATAGCTTTGTTAACGCTATGGAAAAGGTTAACGAAAATGCCGAGCTTGAAATTATCTTCCTTGACGAAAAGGACACAGTTTCAAATGACCAAGGCTCAGTTAAAAATTTAGTTGGACTTTCATATGTTCACCAAACTGCAACTGACCTTGCAAAAAAGCTTGACAATATAAAGGTTTTATATCGTTCACTTGACAATACTGAATTTATTAAGGAATTTGGTGGTCGTGGTACGCTTGAAAACGATTATGTTATTATTAGACGTAAGAGTGCTGATAATAGTTCTCGTTTTGAGGTTTACACCCCTGAATCCTTCTATGTTTTCAATAATTCAGAGCTTTTCGCTTACAATGGCGAATCAACTCTTCTTGAGGCGGCTGTTCGTCTTTCCACTAATGATATGCCAACCGTTTATTTCACAGATGGACATGGTGAAACAGGTGCAAGCTTAATGCTTTCATTTAAAAACGCAGGCTTTAATTTAATGGCAATTAAGCTTGACGAGGCTATTTATACATGTACTTGTGGAAAAGAGTATAGCCCTACATATGATGTAAAAACAGATTCTAATCCAAATGGTATCTTTTTACCAGAGGACAAGCGCGACCCTACCGGTAATGAGGACAGAATTTACGCACGTTCATTTGTTTGCTCAAGCTGTGGTGCAAGCAAGCTTGAAATTCTCGAGTCAGAGCTTAAGGTAAGAGATAAGGTGCCTACAAATGCGCACTCTGTTATTATAAATGAGCCAAAGATTGATTTTTCTGAAAATGAAATTATTCTTCTAAGAAATTACCTTTCAAAGGACGGCTCAGTTATGGCATTCCTTGACAATGAAACTGATGTAAATCTTCCAAACCTTTATGGTTGGTTTAGTGTTTGGGGCATTAATGTTTCCCACTCACATGGTTATGTTTCGATAAACCAAGGTAACCGTGAGATTAAATCAGAGCTTTCATCAAGTGATGCAGTTGGTGAGTTTTTCAAAGAAATACAATCACAGGGACTTAAGCCTGTTTTTGAAAATGCAGTTCCACTTTCAATAAATCAAACCTTTGATAAATCTAATCCAAACTATATTGAAACAGGCTACAACTGCTCAAGAGTTGCAACATCATTAGCGCACGCACCAAGAAATGCATTTTACAATGGAGCTTCAGTTGATAAATCAGAGAGTAATCGTAGTCTTTTAGCGATTACAAAATCTGAATCATGGCTTGCAAACGAAGACCACCCAACACAGGGTGAATCAATATTCAATTCATACCTTGTTGTTGCCTCTGGTGGATTTTCTGACCAGCTTTTATCAGAATTAAACATTAATACAAACTCAAGAATGCTACGTTCACTTTTACCTACTCTTACAAGCATTGAAATACATGCTATTGATATTGAGTTCAAGGTGTTTAATAACTATGCACTTGATATTACACCTACACAGGCTACTACATTTATGATTCTTTCTGTTGTAGTTCTTCCACTTATTGCTTGTGGTGTTGGCTTTGTTGTTATCTTTAGGAGAAAAAGAAGATGAGTGAGCCACTTAAGAATGAAAACAATTTAAATCTTGAAAAAACAAGTATATTTAGCGAGTCAACAAAAAAGAAAAAGAAGAAAAAAGAAGAAAATGCTGAAATAATTGCAAGTACCACAGCCGGTGCCACCGCAATTGTGACAAGCAAAACGCTTATAGCCTTTATTATTCTCGGTGCTGTTTTAATTACTCTTATTGTTGGTCTTGTGCTTGTTCTTGTTTTAAAGCCTGATGAAAAAAGCCCTCCACCTGTATTTGACGTTTGGGAGGGAGAGGACACCTTTGGTAATGCTGCCCACCTTGCTTATCCATTAGTCGAGGAGGAAACTGTTACAAAAATCGACCTTTATGTACAGGGTGAGGAATATTCCTTTATTAAATTTTGGGACGAAAACCTTGGAAAATATGACTGGCGTATCAAGGGGCTTGAAGCAATAGACCTTGATGCAACCAGCTTTGAAATGCTACGTATGTGGCTTTGTACAGCTATAACTAAGGACCCTGTAAGAAATGCAGAGCCAAGCGCACTTGTCGATTATGGTGTTGATAAGCAAAAGCATAATGGCTACACACTATACTACGATAGTGGTGATGGGGAAAAAACTTACTCTGTAAGGCTTGGTGAAAAAACAAGTGCCTCTGGGGACACCTATTACGCATATATTGAGGGTAGGCCACATGTTTATAAGTTCTCTAAGGACCTTTTCACTTACACTCAATACAAAAATCTAAAGTATTTATCTCCTGTAATTAATACCTTCTTTTCAAATGATACGCTCGCACTTATGGGTATTGATTCATTTGATATTTACTTGACAGATGGCTCAAACACATCACTTAAAAACGTTGTTACAATTAGTGTAAACGAGCGTACCGAAACTGCTGTTAACTTTAAGGCGGTTTATGGCTTTGATGAATATGGCAGAAGACGTACAACGGTTGCAAATACTACATTTGCATCAAGCGTTTTTTCAACTCTTTACACAACATTTAGCGGTAGTGAGGTTGTTTGTCTAAGTCCAAGTGAAGACGACCTTAAAAAATATGGTCTTGATAGTGAAACTGAAAAATACTTTATAAATGTAACCTTTGCTGAAAAGGCATCGTTTGCTAATGCACACTACAAAAACAAGGAGCCAAGCTTATACCTAAGCCGTGAAATCGATGGCTACCACTATGTTTTGTCAGAATATTATGGTCAAAGGGTTATTGTTAAGGTTTCAAAAGAATCTCTTACCTTCCTTGGCGAGGAGTCTTATGAGCTTATTAGATGGACTGATGTTAACTCCATCACCTCTGGCTTCTTTGAGACGCTCACTGAAGACGATGAGGGCGGTGTTGGTCTTAAGGAGATTATTGTAAACACAGGTACAAATAATGAAACCTTTATTCTTTCTTTTGATAAGAAGGACGGATTAACCGTCACCTGTAAGGGCAGTGATCTTGTTTTCAAGGACAATAATGATGCTGCTTCTGATAGCTTTGAAAAAAACTATTTCAGAAACCTTTATGTTTATATGCTTTATTTTCCATTTATAAATAGCTTCAACTACATGTCTGATGCTGAAACCTTGGAATATATAAAGCCAGAGAGCATAGTTTATTCAATAACCGCGATAAGAAACGATAATACCGCAATTAGACATACCTATTACAAGAAAGATGTTAACTATGCAATAGAGTGTACAGAAAATGGCAAGGTAACAGGAGATGGTATTTCTTGGGACGAGCCAAGCTATGGTAATATAGTTACAACCGAGCAAATTAGCATAGTTACAAAAGCAATTGATAAGCTTTTAGCGGGTGAGCCATTGCTTCCCGATGAAGATATTTTAGCATAATACATCCTATGGGATTTAGAAAGGACTTTTTATGGAATATAAATACGGTTATTTTAACGAAAGTGGAGATGAGTTTATAATCACAGCTCCAAACACTCCACGTCCATTTGACAACTTCTTGTTTAATGATGCTTGCTATGCAAACGTTCATCAAACAGGTATTGGTTGCTTTGACTATCAAATAAATGGCACTGAGGGAATTCAGCTTTACACAGGCGTTGGTCGTATCTGCGACTATGACGTTTTTGGTAAGGACCACCTCTATAATCGCCTTGTCTTCATCCGTGACAACGAAACAGGTGAGTTTTGGACACTTAACTGGGAGCCTGTTTGCCACCCATACCAAAGCTATAAATGTACACAGGGTCTTGGCTATACAATAGTTGAAAATAAAACCTGTGACACAATGGCTAAGCTTCGTCTTTTCGTTCCTGTTGGAAATGATGCGTGTGAAATTTGGAAGCTTTCAGTAAAGAATGAGGGTGCAAAGAAGCGTTCATACTCTATCTTTACATATAGCCAAATTCAATTCAAATTTAAGTGGGGCTTTGATAGCTACGGTGACACTATGTATCGTGGCACTCGCTTTGACGAAGAAAGAAACACCTTCTATATGAACAAGCACCCATTTATTAAGCCACATAACTATTTAACTGCATTTATGGTTGCAGACGAGAAAATCACAGGCAGTGAGGGTTGTCAAAACGTATTTATCGGTGAATATGGTACAATTGCATCTCCTGAGGTTGTACGCACAGGTGTTAGTCGTGGTTCAATCGGCTCAGCTAATGCTACTATTTGCTCACTTCGCTTTGATATTGAGCTTGATGCAGGCGAAAATAAGGATATTTCTATGCTTCTTGGTGCTGGTGAGTGCGAGGACGATAGCATTAAGATGGCTGACAAATATTTAAGCACTCAAGATGCTCATTTTGAGGCTACAAAGAAGTATTATAAGGACCTTTATAATAAGAACCACCTAACAACAAATGACGAGCATTTTGACCGTCTAATCAACTTCTGGGGCAAGCACGCAACCCACTTTGGCGCTACCTGGTGTCGTTGGGGCTACAACGGCTATCGTGATATTGTTCAGCACGGATTTGGCGTTGTTTCATTTAAGAATGAAAGAACAAAGCAAATTTTAAAAGAGGCTATTCAAAATCAATATTCAAGCGGTATGGCTGTTCGTGGCTGGAACCCAGTTGACACTAAGGCTTACTCTGACTCAGCCCTTTGGCTTGAATTTACACTTACAGCTTATCTCCGTGAGACTGGCGATGTTGAGTTCTTAAACGAGGTATATCCTTTCAGAGACGAGGGAGAGGCTACTGTTCTTGGTCATATGGATAGAGCCCTTGACTTCCTTGAATCAAACAAGGGCGAGCACAACCTACTTCTTATCAAGTTTGGTGACTGGAATGACTCACTTACCGGTGTTGGTAAAGAGGGTCGTGGCGAGAGCGTATGGCTTTCTATTGCTTATGCTCAAGCTTTACTTGAAATGGCTGAGCTTGCAAAATTCCTTGGCATTCAAGAGAAGGAAAAGAACTATCTTGCACGTAGAGAAGCTATAAAGACTGCTATAAATGATAATGCTTGGGATGGAGAATGGTACAGACGTTGCTACACAGACAACGGCTCACCTCTTGGCTCAAAGGAAAACAAGTATGCAAAGATGTTTATGGAGCCACAATGCTGGTCACTTATCTCAGGAGTTGCATCCGAGGAGCGCGCTAACACAATTATCAGCGCTATGAACGAGCATATGGCAACACCTGTTGGTTACTTACTCCTTACCCCTTCATATAAGGAATTTGACCCAACTATCGGTCGTATTTCCTCAATGGAGCCTGGCATTTGTGAAAACGGTACAATTTACTCACACACCAATATTTGGATGATTTTAGGACTTCTTAAGTATGGCAAGGCTGACCTCGCTTACGAGCTATTTAAGAAGATAGCTCCTGGCTATATCATCGGCGATAATACTGAAATTAAGAATAAATGCCTACCATATATGTTCTCTAACTGCTATTTTGGTCCTGAGCACAGAAACAGCGCGTTCCAAATGGAATATAGCTGGATTACAGGCTCTGTTGCTTGGTACACAAATACAATGGAAAACTATTTAATTGGTGCAAGACCTACATATGAGGGACTTGTAATTGAGCCACATCTTCCATTTGATAAGGCTACTATGACAAGAGAGTTCCGTGGTGCTACATATGAAATTTCAATTTCCAACCCTGAAAAGAAATTCAAGGCTGACAAGGTTTTATTAACTGTTGATGGAGAGGAAATTTGTGGAAATGTTGTTCCTGACTTTAAGGACGGAAAGACACACACAGTTGTAGCTTTAGTTAAATAATTAAGCATAATAAAAGGAGCAGAGAAATCTGCTCCTTTTTGTTGTTTTTTAGACACAGGGTGGACTAAAGCTTCACCCATCTTAGTTGGCTATATGTTACTGTTATATACTCAGCTGCCGTCTCTGGATTATCAAGGTCAGTAAAGATAATTTCCGCCTCGTTACCATTTGCTCCAGCCCAATTGCTTGCACTCTCAAACGCTACAAATTTTAATTTTTCGCATAGCCAAAATGCACCAATTGAAATTTCATTTACCGATTCAGGAATTGTAACGCCTTCAAGCTTTGTACAGCCAATAAATGCGTTTTCTCCAATTTTTTCAACACTTTTTCCAAGGTATAAGCTTGTTAATTCTGTACAGTGGGCAAATGCGCGTGTGCCAATTTCCTCAAGGCCATCTCCGAGAGTTACCTTTGTAAGAGAGTGGCATTCCTCAAGCGCGCCCTCGCCTATATATCTAAGGCTTTGACCACTTGCTTCAAATTCATTTAATCTCTCACAACCATAAAATGCATAGTCACCTATATATTCAACACTATCTGGAATTTCAATTTTTTCAAGTGCTGTACAACCATAAAATGCGTTTTTATCAATGCTCTTTAATGTGCTTGGCAATTGAATGCTTGTTATATCAGTCTCACCCTCAAAAGCACCCTCACCAATAGCGAGAACCTTTTCACCATTTATCTCCTCTGGAATAACTACATCCCATCGTCCGTTTGCACTGGTGATAATACAGCCACCATGAATAGATACTGTTGAGCAGGAAAAGCTATCCATGCTTAATGCAACAACCAAAATAACTCCAGCTACAATGCCACACAAGACAAAAAAGCCTATGATTGCGGAATAAAATGCAATCAATAATAGTACTGTTGCCAATATAATAGCAACAGAAATTATTATAATCTTTTTATTACTTGTTACAGCTTTCTTTGGGGTATTTACCATCATTTCACCTACTTTGAAAATTTTCACTATATCTATTATATACCCACATGTAATTTTTGTCAATAGTCCTCTGCTTCAACTTAAATAAGATTAAATCATTATATAATTTACCAAAAAAGCTTAAAGGCACCACGCAATGACAAGAGTGGGTATAGAAACGGCGAGTGCGTACACGTCGGCGTACTTTGTACGGTAGTACCTTGCAAAATTTAGAAGCTTCGGACTTAACTAACCTCAGCGTAAAAAGCACCCCTCGTGGTGCTTTTAGCGTTTACCAAAGCTTTACTGCGAGGGACGATAGCGGAGGAAAAAAGTGCGAGGGACGTCTCTGCCGTACGCCAGTACGTCGACGAGAGGTCCCTCGCGATTAGAAATCACATAAACGAAAAGAGGTCCTCATGACCTCTTTTCTTCCTTAATTTGCTTTAAAAAATAGAAGGGCGTGCAATGCACACCCTTGCTATATTGAATAAGGTTTTACCCTTTATTTTTCTGTGTGATTTCGGTTTTACCCGTTATCGCGCCCTTGCCAAATTATTTGCGTGGGTTCTTAATAGCAGCCTGCGCAGCAGCAAGTCTTGCAATTGGAACTCTGAATGGTGAGCATGAAACGTAGGAAAGACCAATTCTGTGACAGAATTCAACAGATGTTGGGTCACCACCGTGCTCGCCACAAATACCGATGTGCATTTCTGGACGAACTGCTTTACCCATTTCAACTGCCATGCTCATGAGCTTACCAACGCCATTTTGGTCAATTCTTGCAAATGGATCGTTTTCGTAAATCTTGCTCTCGTAGTATGCTGTTAAGAACTTACCAGCATCATCACGGCTGAAGCCGAATGTCATTTGTGTAAGGTCGTTTGTACCGAAGCAGAAGAACTCAGCGTCCTTTGCGATTTCGTCAGCTGTTAAGCACGCACGTGGAATTTCCATCATTGTACCAACCTCATACTTAAGCTCAACACCTGCATTTGAGATTTCCTCATCAGCAGCAGCAACAACAAGCTTCTTAACAAATACGAATTCCTTGGACTCGCCAACTAATGGAATCATGATTTCTGGAACGAGGTTCCAATCTGGGTGATTCTTCTTAACTGCGATAGCCGCACGAATAACAGCTCTTGTTTGCATCTTAGCAATTTCAGGATATGTTACTGTTAGACGGCATCCACGGTGACCCATCATTGGGTTGAACTCATGAAGTGAAGAGATGATGTTCTTAATATCTTCAACTGTCTTGCCTTGTGTTTGTGCAAGTGCAGCGATATCCTCTTCAGTTGTAGGAACGAACTCGTGAAGTGGTGGATCGAGGAAACGAATTGTTACAGGGTTGCCCTCAAGAGCCTCGTAAAGCTTTTCAAAGTCGCTTTGTTGCATTGGAAGAATCTTCTCAAGTGCATTTTCTCTTTCTTCAACACTGTCAGCGCAAATCATTTCACGGAAAGCACCAATTCTTTCCGGCTCGAAGAACATATGCTCAGTACGGCAAAGACCGATACCCTCAGCACCGAAGGTTCTTGCTTGAACAGCATCCTTAGGTGTATCTGCGTTTGTTCTTACTTGGAGTTGTCTATATTCGTCAGCCCAAGTCATAATTGTGCCGAACTCACCACCGATAGTAGCAGGAACAGTAGGAATAGCCTCACCATAGATGTTACCTGTTGAGCCATCAAGTGAAATGTAGTCGCCCTCAACGTATGTCTTGCCAGCGAGAGTGAACTTCTTGTTTTCTTCGTCCATCTTAATTTCGCCACAACCAGATACACAGCATGTACCCATACCACGAGCAACAACGGCTGCGTGTGATGTCATACCACCACGAACTGTTAAGATACCTTGTGAGTAGTGCATACCCTCGATATCCTCTGGTGATGTTTCAAGACGAACAAGGATAACCTTTTCGCCCTTCTTACCCTCTTCAACTGCATCCTCAGCTGTAAATACAACCTTACCGCAAGCAGCTCCAGGTGATGCTGGAAGTGCGTGAGCAACAGGTGTTGCAGCCTTAAGAGCCTTAGCGTCAAATTGTGGGTGGAGAAGTGCGTCAAGCTGCTTAGGATCGATCATAAGAAGAGCTTGCTCCTTAGTGATCATGCCCTCGTTAACGAGGTCAACAGCTATCTTAAGAGCAGCAGCAGCTGTTCTCTTACCGTTTCTTGTTTGGAGCATGTAAAGTTGACCGTGTTCAACAGTAAACTCCATGTCTTGCATGTCTCTGTAGTGGTTTTCAAGAATGCCACATACTTCAACGAATTGCTTATAAGCCTCTGGGAACTTTTCTGCCATTTGTGCAATTGGCATTGGAGTACGAACACCAGCAACAACGTCTTCACCTTGTGCGTTTGTTAAGAACTCACCCATAAGCTTCTTTTCACCTGTAGCAGGGTCACGAGTAAATGCAACACCTGTACCACAGTCATCGCCCATGTTACCGAATGCCATCATCTGTACGTTTACAGCAGTACCCCATGAGTAAGGGATATCGTTGTCACGACGGTAAACGTTAGCACGTGGGTTGTCCCAAGAACGGAATACAGCCTGAACTGCACCCATTAACTGTTCCTTTGGATCAGATGGGAAGTCTTTACCAATTTTAGCTTTGTATTCAGCTTTGAACTGATTTGCTAATTCTTTTAAATCTTCTGCTGTAAGGTCTACGTCCTGTGTAACACCTTTCTTCTCTTTCATTTCATCAATGA
>JAZOCP010000088.1:0-2140 GCA_045596585.1 Eubacteriales bacterium | reverse complement strand
GGATGCCGTTAGGCAGACGGAGGGATTTATTTATATAAACTATATTCTAATTCTTACAGTTTTGCCTTTCAATATATTTGAATTTTAACAGATAATCCCTCAGTCAGCAAAGCTGACAGCTCCCTTTTCAAAGGAGCCTTTCTCAAAATATTTCTTGTCTCTCTTGTTTTCTTTTTGCTCATCGGTTAAACCTCTTTTGAACCACGCGACTATCGCGTGGTTTTCGTTATACAATTAAAAAAGCACTCAAATGAGTGCTTTTTCTTATTCGTGATACTTATAATGCTTTGCAAGTCCACCAGAGGCAGTTTCACGATAGTCACTAAGTAGGTTTTTACCTGTTTCGTACATTACCTTTACTACCATATCAAAGCTAATTTTACGGGAGTCTGTCAAGAAATTTGCAAGTGATAGCGCATTTATTGCACGCATCGCGGCTACTGCATTTCGTTCAATACAAGGTATTTGAACAAGACCACCAATTGGGTCACAGGTTAATCCAAGATGGTGCTCCATTGCAACCTCAGCTGCGTATTCAATTTGTGAAAGTCCCATTTCAAACAGCTCCGAAAGGGCGGCAGCTGCCATTGAACAGGCTGAGCCAATTTCAGCTTGACAACCACACTCAGCGCCACTTATCGAGGCGTTTTTCTTTATTAGGTTGCCTATTATTCCACCAGTCGCTAACGCTCTTATTATTCTTTGGTCATCAAAGCTATTTTTTTCTTGATAATACATAAGCACAGATGGCACAACGCCACACGAGCCACAGGTAGGCGCAGTTACGACTGTACCGCCTGATGCATTTTGCTCACTTACCGCAAATGCATATGAGCAAACAAGACGATTTTCTCTTGTTTGGCTCGATTCATCAATATGTCTTTGGTTATATAAGATTTGTCCTCTTCTCTTAGTACCAAGCCCTCCTGGTAGCTCACCAGTTGTGGTTAGACCCTCTCTTATAGAGCTTTTCATGCGCTCCCAAACCTTACCAAGATATTCAAAAATCTCCTTGCCCTCAAACTCCTCTACATATTGCCATATGCGAATATTCTTGCTTGCGCAATACTCGGAAATTTGCGCGAAGGAATTATGTGGATAAACATCCTTTGCTGTATGGTGCTCCTGACCCTCAAAGTCAACCTTGCCACCACCAACGCTATAAATTGTTTCCTTACCAATTTCCTTGCCATTTTTGTATGCATATACAACCATTGTGTTAGGATGCACACTACAAGGGGTGTCCTTATCAAAAATGATTTCACATTTTTTAGGCGCTATTGTTTCTTCAATTATTCTGTCAGTGCCATGTCCCTTGCCTGTTAATGCTAAAGAGCCATACAATACAGCCTTGAAGCTATCCGCCTCGGAATATTTTTCCTTAATAATTAAAATTGCCTTTTCAGGTCCCATGGTATGAGAGCTTGAAGGGCCTCTACCTATTCTATAAAGCTCGCGTAAAGATTGCATATAAATCTCCTTATTGGCTTTTTATCTATTTATATTTTATATTTAAAGGTTAAAAAAGTCAAGGGGCTTGTATTTTTATTCTAATTAACTCCCCATCTTTTATAAATTCCTTACCCTGTGTTGCATTTTTGTGCTCTTCGGTCGCAAAATCATAGCTTTGACCCATATAAATTGCATAATCAAGATAGTTCATTTCATAAAAGTAGCTTTGCTTATAGGTGGGTCCATATGCACCAAAAATAATGATATCTGAGGTTATTGATTTTTCCTTTGTATAATAATCAAACATTTCATATGAGCCGCTACCAAAATATGAAATAATTACATCATTTCTTTCAAGCGAAAATGTAACGCACCGTCTTTCTGAGCGCTTTAATGTATCATTCGGATTTATTTCCATTTTGTAGCCATGAAGAGTTAAGGTTGGTGTAAGCTCGTTGATTTTTATTCTCTCGTCCTTTAATTCTTCCCTTATTTTTTCGTTCATTCTTAATTCGTCCTCGTTTTTGGGCGTTGGCAAATAAAGATTTCTTATAATGGTCTTTTCGCTTACCTTGTTTAAATATTCATCACTTTTGTGAGAATAATCAAGCAAAAGATAGTTTTCAATCTCCGTATAACCTAAATTTTCTGTTAGCATAGCAGGTACGTGATTTCTCTCTGATGATTT
>JAZOCP010000087.1:0-5300 GCA_045596585.1 Eubacteriales bacterium | reverse complement strand
AAAAATAGATATTTTGATTAACTGTGCAGGAGTTTTGCCAGAGTTTAAGTCTTATGAAAGCGTTGAGGAAAACGAGCTTGAAGGCGCTTTGGCAATCAACCTATATGCTCAGCTATATTCAACCAAGGAGCTTTTGCCGATAATAAATCAGGGTGGGGCAATAATAAATATTTCAAGCGCGTCAGCTCTTTGCCCCTTTGGAGGAATTACTACATATGCGTTAACTAAAAGCGCATCAAGTGCCTTTACAGAGAGTCTTGCATGTGAATTAAAGGGTATATCTGCAAGTGCGGTTTTGCCTGGGTTTGTAAAAACAGATATTATGAAAAACCAAGAATTAAAAGGGCGCGAATCAAAAATTATTGCGTTCTTTAGCGCAAGGGCAGAGGTGTGTGCACGTAAGATTTTAAGACGTGCAAGGAGAAGAAGACGTAAAATAATTGTCGGCAAGGATGCGCACTTAATGTCCTTTCTTTATAAGCTTGCACCTAATTGTGCACCAAGAATAATTACTCGCTTTTTAAAGAAAAGTGGACTTAAGCTTTTTTCCAAAATTTAGACACGTGCGCGGTGTTTTTTGCAAAAAAAGTTAATAACGTATTAAAAAAGAACAGGCCCTCTTGGTCTGTTCTTTTGTTATCTATAATGCTTCAAGTCTCCTAAGTGCTTCTTTAAAGTTGTCTGGTAAATCGCACTCAAAATGCATAACTTCCTTTGTTCTTGGGTGAGGGAAATAAAGCTCCCTTGCGTGTAGCATTTGTCCGTTTAAAAGACTTGCGTTTGCTTTTTCAAAAGGAGTTTTACCACCACCATAAACTGTGTCGCCCATAATTGGGTGACCTATATGGCTCATATGGACTCTAATTTGGTGGGTTCTACCCGTTTCAAGCTCCATTTTTGCGTAGGTAAATGAGGGAAATTCAGAAATCACCGTATAGTGGGTAATTGCCTCCTTGCCACCCTTGACAACTGCCATTTTCTTTCTGTCAACAGGGTGCCTTGCAATAGGTGCGTTTACTGTGCCCTTATCTTCCTTTAGGTGACCAACTAAAATTGCGTGATAAACTCTTTTTATCTCGTGGTCCTTTAAAAGAGAGGAAAGAAACAGGTGTGCCTCGTCATTCTTTGCAACGACTAAAAGACCACTTGTGTCCTTGTCGATACGATGCACAATTCCTGGGCGAATAACACCATTTATGCCAGAGAGTGAGTCCTTACAATGGTATAAAAGCGCGTTTACAAGTGTGCCACTTTCATTTCCATTAGCCGGGTGCACAACCATACCGCTTGGCTTGTTTATAACAACTATATCTTCGTCCTCGTAAACAATATCAAGAGGTATATTTTCAGCCTCAACTAAAAGCTCCTTTGGCTCAGGCTCATTTATCTCAACTACATCGCCTAAGCGTAGGCGATAGTTTTTTGGCTCGCTTTTATCATTTACAAGAACACAACCATCATCAATTAGAATTTGTGCACTTGAACGGGTAATTTCCATTACCTCGCTAACAAAAACGTCAAGCCTTTTTTTTATATCAGAATCGTTAACTATCACGATTTTCCTCACTCTTAGGCTTTGTATTATCAAGCCCCTTAGGCTTAGTGATTTTAATATCTTTAATTTCCTCGGCAGATGGAGTGATATCAGCGCCACTCATTTTTTCGTTTAGCTCCTCAGCCTTTTTGACAGCTTCCTGCTTTTTGTCCCGTTTCTCCTTAATAATATCATAAAGAAGAGAGCAAATAACAAGCGCGGCGCCAATACAAACAAAGGAGTCGGCAACGTTAAATATCGCGTTCCAAATGCCATAAAAATCAAAAACGTCAATAACCTCGCCGTGAAATAGCTTGTCACCATAGAAAATTCTATCTATCATGTTTGAAAAGCCACCGGCAAGAATAAAGGAAAGACCTATTTTCATAGGTAGCCTGTCCTTTGAAAATCTAAATAAATAAACGCCAATTGCAATTAATGCAATAGGGGAAAGAATCATAAAAATCCATCTTTGATTTTCGCCACCGAAAAGACCAAAGGACATGCCTGGGTTGGTAATATAGTGTAGCCTAAAAAAGCCAGGGAGAATTTCTATCTCCTGTCCAATTTCCATAGTGTAAAAAATCAAAAGCTTTGATGCTTGGTCTAACACAATAACACCATATGCTATTGCGATTAATAATATAGTTATAGCCATTTTACTCCTAAATCAAAAACGTTAAGAATGTAACAACCAGCTCAAGGAAAAGATAGGTCGCTAAAAACGAAAGGTCAATAGGCAAGCGCCTTATCCAGCTGATTTTAAATAATAGATTACGCATAGGGGAAATAACAGGGTCGGTAATTATATGAAGAAGTCTGAAAAACTTTGTGTCCCTTACCTTTGGAAACCATGATAAAACCGCACGAATAATCATAATAAACTGGAAGGTTGAGATAACACTTACCAGTGTAATTGCTAAATACTTTAGTATCTCCATTTTGCTCCTTTATTAGTGTTTTGGCACTAATTAGATTGTGAAAAATTCTTCGTCAGCTTCAGGGGTGTCAAAGATTTCTCCACTTACATCAACCTCACGCGGTGCGATAAAGAAGGAGTTGTTTGTTGCCTTTTTAATAGTTAAGCCAAGAGCATAGGAGGCTCCACTCATAAAGTCGATAATTCTATTATAAAGAGCCTTGTCAATATCCTCAAGGTTTAAAAGAACAGTTCTACCCGCAACTAAATAGTCAATTGCGCTAAGAGTTTGCTCAATTGTCTTTGGCTTACAAATTTTTAATTCAACCTGTCCCTCAATTGCAACCTCTGGTGAAACGGTAGGATGTGAGCCAGATGCCTCAAGCTCGTCATCATCATCCTCAAATGCGTCATATTTCTTTTTTCTTTTAAATATGCTAAAAAGTCCCATAATTAATCTCTCTTTCCAAATATTTTTGAGCCAACTCGAACAAGCGTTGCGCCTGCCTTGATGGCATATTCATAGCTTTCGCTCATGCCCATTGATAAAATAGCATTTTCCACATCTCCAAAAAGCCTATCAAAAAGCTCACGAGTTAGGGAAAAATACTTTAAATATTCCTCGCCCTCGCACCTTGGCGCCATAGTCATAAGACCACGCACACGTACGTTTGGCAGGGTATTTACCTTTTTTAAAAATTCCTCGGTGTCCTCGGGCATAATACCGCCCTTGTTTTCCTCACGTCCGCTGTTTACCTCAATTAAAACGTCCATCACCTTTCCAATTTTTCCCGCACGGCGGTTAATTTCCTCGGCTAAGGCAAGGGAGTCAAGTGAGTGTATTAGGCTGACCTTGTCAATTATATATTTTACCTTGTTTTTTTGGAGTGTACCAATAAAGTGTAATTCTGCGCTTTTGTCGTAGCCATCGTATTTTTCAAGTAGCTCATTTACGCGGTTTTCACCAATTATCTTTACACCCTTTGAAATAAGGTAATTTATATCGCTTACGTTTTGTGTTTTTGTAGCGACTAAAAGACTAACGCGCCCCTCTTTATCAAGCGCGGAGATTTTTTCATTTACCTCTAAAAGTCCCTTGTCGATTTGTTCTTTTTTACTCATTTTTTTGCCTTCTAAAATATCACAAGCCTCCAAAAAAGGGTCGCAGGTATCTATAAAAATCTGATGATAGTCCTCATTTCTTGAAAACCATGTGAGCTGTCTTTTTGCGTAGTGCCTTGTTGATAGCTTTAATTCGGCTATGCACTCTTCCTTTGTTGCCTCGCCTTTAAAATAGGGAATAAATTCCTTGTAGCCAATTGCACCATATGAGGTATATTCCTCTTTTAAAAGTCCCTTATCATAAAGTGTGCGTGATTCGTCTAAAAGCCCGTCGTTTATCATTACATCAACGCGCTCTTCAATTCTTGAATAGAGTAGGTCTCTGTCCCTTGCATTTAAGAAAAATACGCAAGAGTCGTATGGAGGGGGCACTTTTTTTGATTCCTTATCAAGCTCACTCTTTTTTTGACCTGT
Source organism: Eubacteriales bacterium (assembly GCA_045596585.1). Lineage (GTDB taxonomy): Bacteria > Bacillota > Clostridia > Oscillospirales > CAG-272 > RGIG2000. The sequence goes on along the minus strand of JAZOCP010000087.1, from coordinate 1,311 downwards.
GCACTTAAAAATTTCAAGTGCGCGAATAACTCTTTTTTGGTTATTTGGGTGAATCGCCTCAGCGCTTTCAGGGTCGCACTCTTTAAGCAAATCGTGTAGAGCAGAGACACCATTTTTTATGGCAAAGTCCTCAAGCTCAGCCCTGTAATTTTCGTCCTTTATTGTGTCAGCAAATGAAGGAATTTTCAAAACGCTGTCAAGATAAAGTCCAGTTCCACCACAAAAAATAGGAGTTTTACCTCTTTTTATTATATCATTTATAATATTTTTTGCAAGTGATTGATATTCAGCGCATGAAAAATTTACATTTGGCTCAATTATATCGATTAAATGGTGGGGGATTTTTGATAGCTCTTCTTTTGTTGGCTTTGCAGTGCCTATGTCCATGCCCTTGTAAATCTGCATGGAGTCACACGAAATAATCTCACCATTATATTTTTCGGCAAGCTTAATCGCTAAGGAGGTTTTACCAACCGCGGTTGGACCAACTATTGCAATAACCCTCATAAAAGCCCCTTTCTAAAAGATAAATTACTCAATAAACATAGCATCTCCAAAGGAGAAAAAGCGATATTTTTCCTTTACCGCGTGCTCGTACGCCTCCATAATCTTTTCCTTGCCACGAAGCGCACTAACAAGCATAATAAGTGTGCTCTCTGGTAGGTGGAAGTTTGTAATCAAGGCGTCAACCACCTTGAATTTATAGCCTGGGTAAATAAAAATACCTGTATTGTCCTCGGTAGGTAGAACAAGTCCGTTTTCGTCACTTGCACTCTCAAGCGTACGACAAGAGGTTGTACCAACAGCGATAATTCTACCACCTTGGCGCTTTCGCTCGTTTATTATACGCGCACTTTCCTCACTAACTGAAATAAACTCAGAGTGCATAATATGGTCGGTTATGTTTTCCTCCTTGACAGGACGGAAGGTGCCAAGACCAACATGTAGCATAACAGGAACTACTAAAACGCCCATAGCCTTTATTTTTTCAAGTAGCTCGGGGGTGAAGTGAAGACCGGCGGTTGGCGCAGCCGCGCTGCCATTTTCCCTTGCGTAAACCGTTTGATAGCGGTTTTTGTCCTCAAGCTTCTCTGTAATATACGGGGGAAGCGGCATTGAGCCGATTATGTCAAGCACCTCGTATATGCTTGAATATTTATTCTTATCAAAGGAAAATTCAACTATTCTGTTGCCGTCCTCAACCACACTGCAAACAGTGGCCTCAAGAATGTCGCCGTACTTAATTTTTCCGCCGATTTTAATTTTCTTGGCAGGGCGAAGAAGCACCTCCCACACATTGTCGCTGTGCTG
>JAZOCP010000086.1:0-25025 GCA_045596585.1 Eubacteriales bacterium | reverse complement strand
TTTGTTAAGCTTATGCAATTACTAAACGTATAAGAACCTATAGTTGTTACACTATTTGGTATTTCTATACTTGTTAAGCCTGTGCAACCATTAAACGCAGATGTGTCTATTGTTGTTACACTATTTGGTATTTCTATACTTGTTAAGCCTGCGCAATTATAAAACGCACATTCGCCTATGCTTTTACATACACTACCTTCCTCAAATATAACACTTGTTATTTTTGGCTCATATGATGAGCTATAATATGGATTAAATAAATTACTTGGTATTTTTGTTACATTACTTCCTATTGTTACTGTTATTCCTTTACCACTCTTGCCTGCATTTAAGAACACATAGTCATTTAAGCTTAAATCGTTCATTGCAGTTGCATTAAAGCAAATTTCTTCAAGTGATGTGCAGTCATAAAACGCATGTTTGCCTATGCTTGTTACACTGCTTGGTATTACAATGCTTGTCAGACTTGTGCAACCACTAAACGCCCAATTGCCTATACTTGTTACACCATCTGGGATTATAAGCTTGGTTACAAGCTCTCCATTTAAATACAAATTCTTTGCATAATATAATGGGTTTGCAGAACCATTTTCAAAGGTTATATTACACCAAGCGGTTAAATCGGTAATATAAACAGCTCCAAGGCTTTCGCAACCATTAAACGCACTTGCACCTATCTTTGTTACGCTATTTGGTATTAAAATTCTGGTTAGACTTGTGCAGCCTTCAAACGCAGAAGAGCCTATGTTTGTTACGGGTAAACCGTTATATTTGCTTGGTATAATTATTTCGGTGTCTGTACATGTGCCCTTGCTTACTGTATATGTGTTTGTTTCATTATTTAGAGCAAACTCCAACCCTTTAGATTGTAGCTCTTCACACATAAGGCATACTCCATCATCATAGCTGTGTCCCTTTGCTGAGATAACTACCTGCTCAACAAGTATTTCACCACATACTGTACACTTTTTGCCCTCGGTAAGTCCTGTTTCGGCACAGGTTGGTTCTACCCTCTCTATTATTTCTTCGGCATGACCATTTGCATCTACGTATGTATCAATATAACTATCGCCACAAGCACAGGCGTGTGTTGTGTAGCCTTTTTCTGTGCATGTTGGTAGGGTTACTGTGTCCTCGTAAGCATGACCATTTGCATCTACGTATGTATCAATATAACTATCGCCACAAGCACAGGTATGTGTTGTGTAGCCTTTTTCTGTACAGGTTGGTAGGGTTACTGTGTCCTCGTAAGCATGACCATTTGGTGATATTTCACCTGTTAATATCACATTACAAATGGAACACGTTTTTTCTTGGCTACCTTTTTCTGTACAAGTTGGTTCCTTTGTGGTTACCCACTCGCCATAGCTGTGTCCGTTTTCCTTTACATATGTGTCAACATAACTATCACCACAAAAACAGGTGTGTGTTGTGTAGCCCTTTTCTGTACAAGTAGGTAGGGTTACTGTGTCCTCGTAAGCATGACCATTTGGTGATATTTCACCTGTTAATATATCATTACAAATGGAGCACATTTTTTCTTGGCTACCCTTTTCTGTACAGGTTGGTTCCTTTGTGGTTACCCACTCGCCATAGCTGTGTCCGTTTTCCTTTACATATGTGTCAATATAGCTGTCACCACAAGCGCAGGTATATGTTGTGTAGCCTTTTTCTGTACAAGTTGGTAGGGTTACAGTGTCAACATAAGTATGACCAAGTGCATCTACGTATGTGTCAACATAACCATCACCACAAGCGCAGGTATATGTTGTGTAGCCTTTTTCTGTGCAGGTTGGCTTTGTTACAGTAGCTACATGGTTATGTCCCTTTGCTGAAATAACTTCCTGTTCAACAAGTATTTCGCCACAAACGGAGCATTTTTCACCTTCAGTAAGACCTGTTTCGGTACAAGTAGAGCTAACTGCTGGTAGTATTTTTACTACGTGCTCACACTTGCTCTCCCCTTCTATCTCATTTTCTCCACAGGAAGACAATGTAAATACTACTAAAAGTGATACTAAAATGCAAAGAATTAATCCAATTTTTCTTCCTTTACTTGTCATTTTTCTCTCTCCTTAATAAAGTAAATTAAATATACTATAAAATCATTATATCATATTTTATAAATAAAACAATATTTTTTTGTTGTCGAAATAAAAAGCCACGGAATTTTCCGTGGCTTTTATTATTTTTTGAAGATTTTTGGCAGAGGCAAGAGCTTATTTGTTTCGTTTTTGTAAGCCTCAAAGCCCTCTTTTTTAGACTGTCTTCTGTCTGCCATTGGTATGCTGACAAAGAGAAACAGAAGTGTGTTTGCAAACGCACCGAGCAATGTAAACCACGCGCTTGTATTTGCCATAAACACAGCAAACGCAATTCCCCACCACATAGTTATTTCACCAAGGTAGTTTGGATGGCGCGAGAATTTCCAAAGTCCGACCCTTATAAACGGTGTTGTTCTATTCTTGCGATACTTATGCATTTGGTAATCACTTGTGCCCTGTAAAATAACTGCAAGGAAGGAAATAATTATAAAAATAACCGACCACGTGTTTATTTTTAGGTCTTCTTGGAACGCATACGCAACTGGCACACAGCAAAGATAAACAACCAAGGTTGGCACAAGGTGTATGCCTAAAAAATTAATTATAGGGTAAAGCTTTTTTGTCTTTTCCTTAAGCATTGTATAGCGCCAGTCCTGATGAGTTAGGTTGCCAAAGGTATATGCCCAGTTGGCAGTTAGCCTAATTCCCCAAAGCATTACTGCTATTATAATTAATACTCTTAATGGGGAAAGCGGCTTGCCTACTGCATAAGCAAGAGCAATAACTATTGGTTGTACGCTCCAGTATGGGTCATAAACCGATGCGTTTTCAAAAATTAAGCTGAATATGAATACAAATATAGTTGCTATTACATCAACTATTAACAAGGTCGCCCACCAAGGTAAGGGAAAGACAGGATAAATTAAAATAGCCCCCACTGCTGACACTATGTAGATTAATGCTACAACTAAAAAGCTAAGTGGTCTTGAGTTTTTTATTTTCTCCATATAATCACCTCTTTTTTATATTATACACGAATAAGTTAGCACTGTAAAGCAAAAGCCACCAAAATATGGTGGCTTTTTGTTATTTGGTTTTATATGGGACACGTGCAGAGGGAACTGATAGCTGTGCACGGTCAGTATGTACCTTTTGGTCATCAAAGAAAATGTTTGCGCCAAAGGATTTTAAAATCTCTGTTTTTTCAACACCGCCGAGGAAAAACGCCTCGTCAATTCTTACGTCCCACGCGCGAAGTGTCCTTATTACTCTTTCATGTGCAGGGGTGTTACGTGCGGTGACTAATGCTGTTCTAATTGGGGCTTTTTCCTTGTTTCCAAACTCCTTTTGGATTAAGGAAATAGTCTTAAGTAGCTTTGCAAAGGGTCCCTCGGGAAGTGGTTTTTTTGCGTTTTCTCTTTCGTGCTCAGCAAATGCGACAAGTCCCTTCTCTTGGTAGATTTTTTCTGCCTCGTCAGAGAAAATAACAGCATCGCCATCAAATGCAATTCTAATCTCGGGAATTGGTGCACTTGGGTCAATTGGCAAGCTCGCCGGCAAGCAAATTATTCCTGCGGCAAAGCCAGAGTTTATTGCCTCCTGCACGTCCTCCTCGTTCGCTGACAAAAACAGGTCAGTTTTAAAGGTTTCAAGATAAGGAGAGATACTATTTCCACCAACGAGTGCAGCACGTGAAATATCAAGCCCATAGTGATTAATGGAATTAAAAATTCTTAAGCTTGTATCAGCACTGTTTTTTGACATGATTATAATTTCAGTAACTTGCTTTTCGCCACAGTTTAAATTATGAAGTGCCTTTATTAGTGGAAAGGCTGTGCCTGGCTTTAATATATCATTTTCGTGCTCGAGCTGATATTTGCTGTATGCCTCAAGCCCCTTTTCCTCATATATTCTATTTTCCTCCTCAAGGTCAAAAAGCGCACGTGAGGAAATGCCTACTACTAATTTGTCATCAAGCTTATGTGCCATATAAATCGCCTCCTTAGTTTTTACACCTTTATTATATCATGCACTATCTATAAAATCAACTAAATTACACACGTGTGCGCACATTTTTCTTTAAAAGTCGTTTTTTTGCGACAGATAAGTAAAAAAGAAGCAGAAATTCTGCTTCTTTTTATTTTATTCTGTGTAGTCCCAGACCTTTGTGCCTCTAAAGGTATTTGACCAAGATGGTGACCAGCCACTTCCTGACGATGAAACACCAAGATACAAGGTGCCCTTTATATCAGAAAACGCGTTTGATCCAATGTAGGTAATAGACTTAGGCACGTAAATTTTTTCAATGCCATAGCATCCACTAAAGGCACTATCTCCTATGGTTTTCACCCCACTTGGTAGCTTAACCGAGGTAATATTTCCCATATTAGGGAATGAATATGCACCTACCTCTGTAAGCTTACTTCCCTCCTCAAAGGTTATACTTATGATATTTGCCTTCTCGCTTACAGGTGCGAAGAAAAGTCCAGCTGGAATTGTGGTAGTGCTTGATTTAAACACAATTTCGACACCTTCGGAATTATGTCCTAAAAATGCAAATGCATTTGTGTTATATTCAATAGGATGCCAAGCATTGACGTAGTAGTCAATTGTGAAGCTTCCCTTAGAATAGAAGTCTATTTTATTTACAGCCGTACAGCCATAAAACGCATGTGTGCCAAGCTCACCACTTAAGCCATATGGCAATGTAATAAGCTCAAGATATATGCAGTTTTTAAATGCGTTTTCTCCTATTGTAATGCTTGTTGTGTCGCTTGTGTCCTCAAGCTCAATTTTTAATAGCTTAGGAGTTTTCGGTGCTTCCTCGCTTGTTGATGGGTAAAATAGATTTGATGGAATCACACTTAATTTTTTATTGATAATAAATGTTATTCCCGTGCCGTCTATGCCCGCATTTGCAAAAATTAGGTTGTCACTATCAAGTGCACTTACCTTTGCACCATAGTAAACTGTATTTAGGTTAGTGCAGTTTTCAAATGCACTATTTCCTATTTTAGTCACCCTTGAAGGGAGTGAAACAACCCTTAAGCCCGAGCCACTAAATGCGCCCTCTCCGATTTCGATATCAGAGGTGGTGGTAGTAGAGAAATATACGATTTCTATAAGAGGTAAATCCTTAAACGCATCCTTGCCTACTGAAAGAAGTATGTTTTCTTGTGTGAGTGCAAAATTATTACAGCCTCTAAATGCGTTTTCGCCCACTATCATTTCCCTTAGGTCAATACCCTCTAAGCTTAAGCAGCCATCAAAGGCAGTGTCCCCTATTGTTACTGTGGTTTTATTAAGCGAGGTAAGGCTCTTAAGTGAGGTACAGCCACTAAATGCACTGCTTCCTATTTGCGTAATTCTGTTAAACGATACGCTTTGAAGCCCTGTACAGTACATAAACGACTGCTCACCAACCGAGCTAACCGTGCCAAGGGAGATGCTTGTTAGATTGCTACATCCATAAAACGTTGCATCGCCTATGGTTGCTATTCTTGAAAGATTTTCAAGAGAAGTTAGTGATTTACAGTTATAAAATGCTAGTGAGCCAAGCTTTGTTGTGGCTGGCTGTAATGTCACCCTTTCAAGCGCGCTACACCCATTAAACACCGAGTCCTCAATTGAGGTTACGCGAGTTTTATCAAGTGAAATTTCAGTTAGCGACTTGCAGTTTGCAAATGCGCCCTGCTTTATGCTTGAAAGTGATGAGTCAAGCGTTAAATTTGTCAAGAATGCGCAATTATCAAATGCGCCCTCGGAAATTTCCGTAACACCCGTCAATATAGCGCTTTCTACTTTAGTGTTTGCAAAAGCATAATTGCCAAGTGAGGACACTGCGCCATTTGTGTCAATTGATGTAATATTAGAGTTTCTAAATGCACCTGTGCCCATTTCGTACGAGGTGCCATTATACGTCTTTGGAAGTATAACGTCTGTTTCCTCACCTATATAGTCAACAAGGTAAATTTTTGAGCCCGTATTTAAAAAGCCAAAGCCATTTTCGTCATATACAATGCCACTTTCCTCTTCGGACGAGTGTATCAGCCTTGCATGGGCATAAAGATAGCTATTTGTAATATCGTCCTCGCTGGCTGCGCTTAGGTTATAAACCAGAGAAAGCTTAGTGCAGTTAAAGAAGGATAGCTGAGCAAGCGTTTTTACGTTTGATGGGATTTTAACCATAAGAAGGTTTTCACAGCCTGAAAATGCACTTGTGCCTATAGACTTTAGTGTGCTTGGGAACACGGCGGTTTTAATTCCTGCGCCCTCAAACGCATTTGGATCAATATAAATTAAGCCCTCGTTAAACTCTACGTTTCTTAAGCCGGTACAGCCATAAAATGCGCATTTTGAAATATCAGTTACGCTACTTGGTAGCTTTACGCTGGTGATTTTTTCACAGCCATAAAAGGCAGAAAATGGGATTACCTTAACGTTACTTGATATCGCTATTTCACCATTTATTTCCTCGCCATTTAAGTATAGCTTAGCACCTGTTTCATAAAGCGGATTTGATCGAAGATCAGTAAACTCAATACCACACCACGCATCAACGTCACTTATTATAACCTTATTTATTTTAGTTTCAAAAAACGCATATGATGCTATGTGGGTTAGCCCACTTGGAACGTAAAGCTCCTCAAGGCAGTTAATCTTTTGGAACGCGTGATAACCAAATTCAGTTACGCTGTTTGGTATATTTAAGCTCTTTAGCGAGTTACAGTTATAAAATGCATTACCTGGTATTGTTAATATTCCATCCTCGGGCAACGTGATTTTTTCAATAAACTTACAGTTTGAAAACGCACCATATCTAAGTGTGCCACCTAATACTGTAACCTCTTTTATAGAATCAGGAATTCCAAAGCGACCGCCACTTGTTGAGCCATCATAGTATTGATACGAGCCAGTTGAGCTTTCGCCAAAAATGAATCCAAATACGGTTTCAGGTGTTTTTTCTGCTGGGTTTATCATTCCGCCAACGAATGGAATTGTAAGATTTTCAAGGCTTGTGCATCCACGAAGTGCACCGTCACCTATCATGCTAACGCCTTCTTCTATTACAATTTCCTTAACCATTGTCATATTTTGAAGAGCGCCGAATTGCAAAATTACGCCACGTACAGTGATTTTTTCAAGTCCTGCTGGCACGCACGCCTTGATGCTTGAGCTACTTGAATAAAACTGTGTAATTAATATGCCTCCGTCATACTGGTCGTCACCAAAAATATGACCAAGAAGTGATTCCTTTCCGCTTGCGCTACTGCCCTCTCCGACAAATGGCACATTAATCTCACAAATACCAGAACAACCACTAAATGATCCCTTGCCAATCTTGGTTATACTGCTTGGCAAATAAAGTGTTTTTATGCCTGTGCAGCCACTAAATGCGTAGTCCTCGATAGTGGTCACACCATTTGAAAGCGTAATTTCTGCACTTGAATTTAAAAACGCGTTTTCATTAATTGTGATAACATTTTGTGGTATTGAAAACTCCGTTCCTAAGTAGCCAGCAAAGGCGTATGGTGTAATTTCAGTTAGCGAGGTGTTCGCCCATAAAATCTGTGCACAAACGCCATAAAATGCGTTTTGTCCTATTTCACAAACGCTTTCTTGAATAGTTAGCTTTTGTATTTTGTCACAGCCATAAAACGCAGAGTCGTATATTTTTGCAACGCCTACGCTAATTTCTGTATCTATTTTGTTTGCGCCGATAATTAGTGCACTCTCGTTTTTGTCAATTAGCGCACCGCTTGCACATTCATATCTTTCATTTGCCTCGTCAACAAAAATCTCCTCAAGCACGCAACCAGAAAATGCATCACTTGCTATTTCTACAACCATGCTTGGTATTTCAACCGAGGTAATTTTTGTGTCCTTAAATGCACCTGCTAAAATTTTGGTAACAGGCTTGCCAAGGCTATTTTGGGGGATTTGTGCCTTGGTCATATCTTTGTTTTCTACACCGGAAAGATAATATTCAGTATAATCGCTTGATAAAACATAGATAAATCCGTCGTCGGCAATTAACTGATATCCACAATCTATGCATTGGTTTTTAATATCATAGTTATGTGGCTCCTCAGTGCTTATCAAATCACAGCCACAGCTTGCTTTGTGCCAGTGACTATTTCTGTCAAAGGTAAACTCCTCGCTATACGTATGATCTACCATTTCAATAGGAGAATATACCCCGTGATAGCACTCAGTACAATATTGATAATATTTTCCCTCGCTTGTACAGGTTGGTATTGTATGTACTCTTTTTTCAGAAAAAGTGTGCTCTACCTTTTCAATTAAGTCCTCACAGCCACAAATATAGTCATACCAGTGGTGCGTGTCATCACTTGAAAATGAGGTTGAAATTTCATGAGGAACAATATTAACAGCTTCAGTATAGTACGCGCCACAGTATTCTGTTTTGCAGGTATAGGTCTTAACTCCCTCCGTTGTGCAGGTAGGAGGAGTTGTAACCTTGCCTTCGTCCCAATTGTGTGGAAACTTTTCAATTTCACAGCCACAGGTGTAGTCGCGCCAGTGATATTCCTCATCACTTAACCAAACCGCAACGTTAAAGGAGTGCCACTTTGCAGAAAGTGTTTCGCTTCTAACATAATTACACACAGTGCAGTAATATTCTGCCATGCCTTTTTCTGTACAGGTTGGCTCTTTTATAACACGTCTTTCAATAGTGTGGTCTGCCTTATCTTTTGCAAGGTTTGTAGGATGGCAGATAGTAGCCCTATAGTGAAACTTATCGTTATAGGTGTACTCATCGCTAAAAACGTGCTCGTGCTTAATATATTTGTCACAAACATCACATTGTGCATTATAGTCGCTATCTATATGTTCCTCGCAAACAGTATCGGTGTTGTCACCACCAAGCAATGCACAAGCAGAAAGTGAAAAAAGTGTCAAAAGTATTGTAACTAAAAAAGCTATCCTTTTCATTTCTCTCTCCTTTGCCAAAAATAAAAATTTTCCTTCATTATAATTTTACCATTATATTATAGTATTGTCAAGTTTTGCACTTTTCCAAATAATGTAAGGGTTCCTTATAGTGACAAAAAAATAAAAAAGGAACGGTTTCCCGTTCCCTTTATTAGTTGTTTTCTGGCTTTCTTTGTGGACGACGCTTGTTTTCGCATGTAATTACGATTTTACGATTGTCGTCATAGCCTACTGAGTGAGTTGAAACGCCCTCTATTGCTTGAATTTCTGAGTGAATAATCATTCTCTCATATGGGTTCATTGGCTCAAGAAGTACATTTCTTTGATATTTAAGAGCCTTAGATGCCATTCTTCTTGCAAGTGCACGAAGGGTTTCTTCTCTCTTTTCTCTATAATTCTCAATATCAATTATAACTCTTACATATTCCTTATGCTCGCCCTCGCTCTTGCGTGCTAAGCAAAGATTTGAGAGGTATTGAAGTGCATCAAGCATTTCTCCTCTGTGACCGATAAGGCTTGGTGCATCCTCACCCTCGATAGTGATTAGGCGTGGAACGAAGCCCTTTTCGTTAACTGTCATATCGCCCTTAACCTCACAGTTAAATCCGATATCACGAATAAATCCCTTTAAGAAGTCAATTGCAAGCTGTTTTTCCTTAGCGGTAACATTAATGCTTTCTTCCTTCTCTTCAATTGTTGGGATTTTATCCACAGCTGGCTTTTGTGCCTCAGTTGCTTTTTCAACAGGCTTTTCGGTAGCTTGCTTTTTCTCAACAGGCTTTTGTGCCTTTTCAGCTTGTGGCTTTGGCTGTGGCTTGTTGTTTTGCTTATTTTCTTGCTTTGGTTGAGCGCTCTTTTGCTCTTGTGTCTTGGGTTGCTTGTTCTCGTTCTTTGGTTTATTTTGCGCTTGATTCTTTTCCTTTATTTCAGGCTTGCCATCATCAACTATTACCTTGATTTCTGCCAAAACCCTACCAAGTCCTAAAAATCCTTTTTTACCAGGATTAATTACCTCAATTGAAATTTCACCCAAGGAAGAATATATTTCGTTTGCCTTAGCATACGCTTCTTCTACTGTTTTAGCTTGTAGTGTAAATTCGCTTCTCATATTATTTCCTTATATTTAATAGTTAGATTATTCGTCATCATCAATGTGGTGAAGTGACTTGTATGGTGCTGCCTCGCCTGATTCATATACAATATCTGGGTGTTTATTTACGCCCCTCTTTGCATCCTTCATTTCCTTTTCTATGCGCTTTAAGTCCTCTTCGGTGTACTTAGGCATCTTGAAAATTCTTGAAAGAATGAACTGTTGAAGCATTGAAAGAAGTGTTCTGAAAATCCAGTAAATACCAATTGCGCCAGAGAACATAAAGGTGAAGAAGAAGGTCATAAGTGGCATTGTCCACATCATAATCTTCATTGAGCCACCCATAGCGCCACCAGCCTGTTGCTCTTGCATTGACTGTTGTTGGTTTAGCTTCTTTGAAACAAATTGTGAAACGTACATGAGTGCAAGGTTGATAATTGGAATAAGGATTAAGAACCAAAGTGAACCATTCTTAAACACAGCCATTGGTGGCTCACCAAGGTTGATTCTATCGAATAGTGTTGCGTTTGGAATTAATCTGTCAATAAGCTCTCCAGCTTCATTTACAAAGCATCCAAGTGCATCATTTGCAGCACTCTCTGTAATCTTGTCAGCTGCTTGAGCCTCGGTAATTACGCTCTTGATTTCGTCCGCATTCATACCTCTTAGAAGGTCTGAAACATAAACCTCTTTACCTGTACTTAATTTTTCTGGTAGGCTACCTGCGTGTGCAAAGCAAGTAATAAGTGTGTTACAAACGTCCTTTGAAACACCACCAATAAATTGAAGTGGTCTAATTACAACCTGATAAAGTGGGAAGATAATAACAAGCTGGAGTAGCATAGGTAGGCAACCCTTAAGTGGGCTGTAGCCTTCTCTTTGATAAAGCTCCATTATCTCCTGTTGCATTTTTTGCATAGTTGCACGGTCATTTCTACCTGCATACTTTTTACGTATCAGATATTCCATTGGGCGCATCTTTGCTTGCTTTACCATATTTCTTTGTTGTATGATTCCAAATGGGGAAAGTAAAAGCTGCATAACAAGCGCAAAAAGCAATAGCGCTATTACATAGCTACCGGATTTATCTCCAAATAGCGCTGTAAATTGATAGCAAAGCTTTAGAATCAAACCAAATGGAAATGCTAAAATATCCATCATAATTCGGGTTCCTCTACTTCTGTTTTTAGTTTTTGTCTTTTAAAGGTAAATGTCTCTGGCACGGGGTCAAAGCCACCACGACAAAACGGGTTACATCTAAGCAAACGATAAGCTGCAAGAAGTGTACCTCTTATTGCGCCAAACCTCCCTATTGCCTCCATTGCATACTCCGAGCAGGTCGGCATAAAGCGACAACAGGGTGGGAATAAAGGTGATATTACCTTTTTATAGACCTTTAAAAAAAAGATTAGAATTTTTTTCATAAGTTAATTAAATTTAGAGCCTTAAATGCTCCTTCGATATCGTATGCGATATCTTGTGTTTTTGCAAGAGTTGCTCTATTTCTTGCAACGAGGACAATTAAATTGCCCTTTTTGGTTTCAAATTTTTTCTCTGTTAGCCTTAAGCCCTCACGCAAAATCCTTTTCACCCTATTTCTTATGTGAGCCTTGCCGAGCTTTTTTGAAACCGTAATTCCAACACGATTCACATATTTCTTTTGTGGGTGTGCTTCCATTAGCTTTTTAGCCTTGAAGTCGCGCAATGTGTAAACAATTACATTTTTGCCGACAAATTTTTGTCCCTTTGCGTAGGTTTTCGAGTATAAATGATTTTCACCGATTGCTATATGCTTCATAACCGCTTCCTCCATTTTTGTAAATGAATGACATTTACTTGCAGGCTAATTCCTGCACCTTTTACCATCACGATTACTGATTTAATTAACGGCATATACCCACCGTTCGGGGTTGTAAAATGAAAAATCGGGACTTGCACATCAGATGCAGTCCCGAATCTAAAGCATGCGCAATTTCAATTAGTAAGTAAGTCTTGCTCTGCCCTTAGCGCGTCTTCTCTTTAAAACCTTTCTGCCATCAGCAGTTCTCATTCTCTTTCTGAAGCCGTGCTCTTTTTTTCTTTGGCGTTTCTTTGGTTGGTAAGTTCTTAACATATTAGCACCTCCTTGTTTCAAATTGGAAGTCGTAATGAATACGCAATCTGAAATCTTTCTCTCGATTTTTTAAGACAAGTTATATTATACACACGAGAATCACATTTGTCAAGTATTTTTTTCGGCAATTGTAGTTTTTTCGTTCATTTTGTGTGCTAAATAGCTTTTTTATCGTTTTTTATTTTTTACATTTTTCCGGGGGACGTGTCCGTTTTTAGGGGTATTTTGTCCTTTTTGCGACGGTTTTTTGCCCACTATATTTTTTGAATTTTTATTTGAAAAATTATCGTTTTTAGGCTCGTTTTTTGCATTTTTGCCTATGATTTTTGACGATTTTTTCAAATCTCTTGCACCTGCTTTTGTACCCTTATTGCCCTTTACTTGTGGCGCTTGTTTTCTTGCTTTTTGGTTATTTTTAGCTGTATTTTCGTAATATTCACTACCCACACGCATATCGGGCTTAACTAAGCATTCACTGCCAAAGCCGATTAAATCCTCGCGTCCTGCGAGCTTTAAAGCCTCTCTTACAAGATTCCTGTTTTCTGGCTTTTTATACTGTAAAAGTGCTCTTTGCATCAGCTTTTCACGATAATCGGTTGGGCAATATACGCTTTTGCCATCAAGTGGGTTTATGCCTGTGTAATACATAACCGTTGAGGCTGTTCCCGGTGTTGGGTAAAAGTCCTGCACCTGCTCTGGGTTTAAGCCAAGGTCCTTTAGGTAAAGCGACAGCTCAACCGCATCACATGGTGTGCTACCTGGGTGCGAGGACATAAGATATGGAACAAGATACTGCTCCAAATTATATTCACGACATAGCGCAAAATACTTTTCACGGAATTTGTCATAGACCTTAACATCAGGCTTGCCCATGTATTTTAATACGTTAGATGAGCAATGCTCAGGGGCTACCTTTAGCTGACCACTAACATGGTCGCGAACAAGCTTTCTAAAGAATTTATCACTCTTATCATAAATCATATAGTCAAAGCGAATTCCCGAGCGAATAAACACCTTCTTCACCCTTGGGAGCGCTTCGATTTTTTCAAGAAGCTCAATATATTCCGAGTGGTCAACCTCTAAATTTGGACACGGGGTCGGCGCTAAGCACTTTCTTCCAGTGCAAACTCCGTCCTTTAGCTGCTTTTTACAGGCAGGGTATCTAAAGTTAGCAGTTGGTCCGCCAACATCGTGTATGTAGCCCTTAAAGTCGCTCATTTCGGTAATGATTTTTGCCTCTTTTACAACGCTTTCTATACTACGAGAGCGCACGCTTCTTCCTTGATGGAATGCAAGGGCGCAGAAGTTACAGCCACCAAAGCAACCACGATTATGAGTTATTGAAAACTTAACCTCGGTAATGGCTGGCACGCCACCCTCCTTTTCATAAACAGGGTGGTAATTTCTCACGTAGTCGAGCGCATACACCTTATCAAGCTCTTCTCTTTCAAGTGGGTATGCAGGTGGGTTTTGGACAAGCTTTTTGTTGTCGTAATATTCAATTATTGCACCACCATTTATAGCATCTTGGTTTTTATACTGAATACCAAAGGCACGTGCATATTCCTTTTTGTCTTCTTTAATTTTATTGTAGTCAAACTCACAAGCAACAGGGAAATGCACCTCGTCCTCAGGCTTACATAAATAAACACAGCCTCGCTCAGCGCGAATTTTTTTAACAGGCACACCCTTATCAAGTAGCTGTGCTAGTCTTAGAATAGTGCCTACTCCCATATCATAGGTTAGAATATCAGCGCGCGAGTCAACTAATATTGACCGTCTAATTTTATTGTCCCAATAATCATAGTGAGCAAAGCGCCTAAGTGATGCCTCAAGTCCACCAATTATAATTGGCACATCACCATAAGCCTCTCTTATTCTATTACAGTAAACTATAACTGCGCGGTCTGGTCGCTTACCCATTTTACCGCCTGCTGAGTAGTAATCATATGAGCGTTTCTTTTTTGATACAGTATAGTGTGCAACCATTGAGTCTATATTGCCAGCGCTTACAAGGAAGCCAAGACGAGGTCTTCCAAACCTTTTAAAGTCCTCACAGGATTTATAATCAGGCTGAGCTAAAACTGCAACTCTAAAGCCTGCATTTTCAAGAACTCTTGTAATTATAGCTGCGCCAAAGGAAGGGTGGTCCACGTATGCATCACCATTTACATATACAAAATCAACCTCATCCCAGCCACGCGCTAAGCACTCGTTTTTGGTAATCGGCAAAAACTGATTCATATTCCCTCTCCTTTGATTTTACTATGCATCTAAACATAAAATTTAGACACAGGGTAGTGTTTTTTAATTTTTAGCCTTCCTTTTTGGGGAAGGCTAAAGGCTTTTATTCCTCTTCGTCAAAATCATCAAGCATTTCGCAAAATGCTGCGAAAACACCATCAATGATGTCCGTATCGTCAATATAAACGAGCTTGTCCTCTACCTCATCAATTAGGAAAACAACACCCTCGTCCTCGCCAACGCCGTCAACCTTTGAAAGTGGGTGCAAAATCGCATAATAATTTGCCTCATAGTCAACTGTTGCAACCTGCTCAAACTCAATTTCCTTGCCGTCGTTGTCCTTTAAGAAAATCTTATCATCGTTTTCTTCATCAAAAAATCTATCAATATATCTTTCGTTAGCCATTTTATTCCTCACTCATTTGTGTTTCTAAGCATGAAAACTTTGTGTATTGACCAAGCCAGCTCATCTTAACTGTGCCAAGTCCGCCATGACGGTTTTTAGCCACGATAACATCTACCATATTTGCCTTATCTGGGTCCTTGCCATAGTAGTCACGGGATAGGAATATTACCATATCGGCATCCTGCTCAATAGAGCCCGAGTCACGAAGGTCTGAAAGCATTGGCTGTCTTTCCTTTTCCTTTTCAGTTCCACGGGAGAGCTGTGAACAGGTTATAACAGGAACGTTTAATTCCATAGCGAGCTTCTTAAGACCTCTTGAAATATCGGCAATTTCGTTTACACGAGAGCCGTCCTTTCTTGTCTTCTCGCTTTCCATAAGCTGTAGGTAGTCAACAACAACTAAGCCGAGATTTTTTACTCTTCTTAATTTTGCCTTCATGCCTGTTATAGATACGTCTGTTGTATCATCAATATAAATATTAGTTTCTGTTAGGCTTGCTGCTGAATTAGCGATGTTGTCCCAGTCGCGTGGCTCAAGTTTGCCTGTTCTTAATTTTTGTGAATCAACCATAGCATCAGCTGAAAGGATTCTTGAAACAAGCTGCTCGTTTGACATTTCAAGTGAGAAAATACAAACTGCCTTCTTTGACCGCTTTGCTATATTTGTAGCAAGGTTTAGACAAAACGATGTTTTACCAACACCAGGACGTGCACCAACGATAATTAAGCTACCCTTGCCAAGACCAACCACAACCTTATCAAGGTCAGCATAGCCCGTCTTTTGACCAAGAGCCTCCTCGCCACCGTCCTTTTGGAGCTCATCAAGTCTTTTATATGTTTCAACAATTACATCCTTAATGTGAACGAAATCTCTTTTTTCGTTATTTTGTGCAATTTCAAATACTCTTTGCTCTGCAACGTCAACTATATTTTCAACAGTGTCACCCTCAGAATATGCATCCCTTTGAATAGCATCAGATGCCTCAATGAGTCTTCTTAAAATGCTCTTATCATAAACGATTTTTGCATAATCCTTCGCGTTTGCACTTGTTGGAATTATATCTACAAGTAGCTTAATGTATGAGCGTGCAGCCGCCTCGTCCTCATAAACACCATTTGAAACAAGGGCATTTACAAGAGTTATAACGTCAATGGGTCTTGACTGAAACTTAAAGTCATACATCGTGCCAAATATTTCTCTATGAATTTCAAGGTAGAAATCGTCCGCCTTTACTATTTGCGCAATTTCATCAAAGCACTCTGGGTCTATTAAAATAGAGCCAAGCACACTTTGCTCTGCATCAAGAGAATATGGCATTTTCTTTTGTAAAATGTCCATTATTCAGTTACCGAAATAGTTACCTTTCCAGAAATTTCTTGATAAAGCTTTATATCAATTTTGTAAGTACCAAATGCTTTTATAGGTGCATCAAGAACAATTTTTCTCTTATCAACCTCAAAGCCAAGCTTCTTTAACGCCTCGGCAATATCCTTTGATGTAACAGCACCATAAAATCTGCCATCTGAGCCTGCCTCTGCCTTGATTTTTACACTTGCTTGGTTTAATTTTTCTGCAAGCTCCTTTGCCGCTTGTCTTTCAAGCTCAACCTTATGTGCCTCGGAGCTTTTTTTATTCTTTATATCGTTAATAGCCTTAGCATCAGCAGGGATTGCAAGCTTCTTTGGGAACAAGAAATTTCTTGCATAGCCCTCAGAAACCTCAACAATATCGTCCTTCTTGCCTTGCGCCTTAACGTCCTGTAATAATACTACCTTCATTTTATGCCTCCGGATTAATGTACTCGTCAATTGCAGCCTTAAGGGTCATGAGTGCATCCTCAACGCTTGAGTTTTTAACCTGTGCACCAGCAGCATCATATCTACCGCCACCCTGCAATTTTTCGAGAATTAGCTGTACGTTTATAGTTCCGTTTGAACGTGCAGAAATATGAACAACATTATCTATTCTTACAAGAACAAATGATGCGTGAACCTCCTCTAAGCCAAGAAGGTTATCGGCAACCTTTGCCGCCATAATTCTATCTGTTCCATCTTTTCCGTTTGGATTTAGTGCAATTGCCATGCAATTACGATAAATCTCAAGCTTTTCTCCAAATACAGCCTCTTTTTTGTAGTCGCTAATTGTGGATTTGAATAAATCCTGTACGTTTTCATATGAAGCGCCATTATCTCTTAAGTACATAGCTGCACCATGAGTTTTAGTTCCTGCACCCTTTGTAAAGTGCTTAGTATCAAGCAAAATACCTGCATAAAGCGCATTCGCCTCTTGTGGAAGTGGTGAATCAAGATATAGCGCCTGTTCAAGAAGCTCAGTAACTATTTCACTCGCGCTTGATGCTGATGTTTCGATGTAAGAAACAATAGGCTCACGCTCAAACTCTGCAGTTTGACGGTGGTGGTCGATAATTATAGTGTTTTCAACCATCTTTGCAATATCACTTGACTCAAACATTTTAACGTTATTAACGTCAACAATGATTAGAAGTGTATCAGCCTTTACAAGGTCAAGACCCTTAGAGGAGTCAACAAACACGTTTCTATATTCCTCAATGCCCTCAAAATGAGCAAGCATTTTCTTAACGTTTATGTCTTTAAAGTTTGTAACAATATTTACCTTTGCGCCACAGTGCTTTGCTATACGTGCAACACCAACAGATGCTCCAATTGCATCGTAGTCTGGGTTTGCGTGACCCATTATAATTACGTTTGATGCCTGCTTCATACGAGCAACTATTTCCTTTGCAACAACGCGTGAACGAACCTTTGTTCTCTTTTGAATTGCGTTAGTTCTTCCACCGAAGAACATAACCTCCTCCTCAAGCTTAACAACTGCTTGGTCTCCGCCACGTTGAAGAGCCATATCAAGAGCTGCCTGTGCAAGCTTTTCCTTTTCTGCAAGGTTAGCCTCTGAGTTTTTCGCAACGCCGATAGAAAGAGTAAGTGGTGAGCTACCACTACCTAAGCGAATATCTCTTATCTTATCAAGAAGTGAGAAGTTGTCCGCAATAAACTTATCAAGGTCCTCCATATTAAAAATGGCAATATACTTGTCCTTTTCATATTCCTTGATAATACCATTTACAGATTCTGCCCATGTGCGCACAATTTTTTCAACTCTTGCCGCAACCTCACGATATCTCTCCTGCTCAAACTGTAAAAGCGCCTCAAGGTTATCAACCATTACGTAAGCAACAATCTTTTCCTTATCTCTTTGAAGCTGCTCAAGCTCTGCTTGGTCGGTCAAATCGCGCAAGTATAGGAGATAATATATCTCGTTTAACGCATTAATCTTTGTTTCCTCAATTAAGTAAGTGCGTCCATTTAAAATGACTCTTATTTCCTTGTGCTTTTTAATTTCATTTTCACTTTCAAATTCATATGGGAAAATGGAATTTATATTCGCACCAAGCGCTCTTTTATTTCCAATAGAGGTGTTTGCAAATCGGTTTGACCATACAATCTTGTGGTTTTGGTCGCAAATAAATGCTGGCTCATTTGCAAAATTCACCTTATCATACATAATGTTTCCGAGCACTGGGCCCTTTTTAATTTTGTGATCCTTTTTGATTCTCGAGAAAAGAAAGGTTAAAACACACGCAAATATCACTGTGCCGAAATATAAAAATCCAGCAAGCAATGCAAAAACCACACCAAGATATGGATATGGTAGCAAGCCACTAAGCAAGCCAGCAAGTCCAAAGTAGAATAGTGCCACTAATGGTAGCAGTATTGCAAATATAACCCCTCTAATTCCAAATTTATTATTTCTTTTCATAAGAATCTCCTTCCTATGCCATTATTATAGTTATATTATAGTATAACAGAAAAAAACTTTTTTGTAAAGTATTTTATTATAATTATATTTTTATCTTGCAAGCGCACAAAAACTATGATATACTTTAATAAATTAAAAAGTGTATGCCCACCAAGGTGGGCTTATTGCGCGTTATTCTATTTTGTGTGAGGTCTTATGGCAAATATTTTTGATTTATTTAAGAAAATTGAAAAAAAGGATGAAGGCGGTAGCAAGATTACAAAAATCGTAGTTGGGCTTGGAAATCCTGGCGAAAAATACACCTTTACAAGACATAACGCTGGCTTTTTGGCTATTGATTATATTTGCCAAAAATATGGTGTTAAGTGCGATAGGCTAAAGTTCAAGGCACTATCAGGCGAGGTTACAATAAATGGTGTAAGAGCGCTTCTTTTAAAGCCTCAAACCTTTATGAACGCATCGGGTGAAGCGATTCGCGAGGCGTGTGATTTTTACAAAATAGCACCAGAGAATGTAATTATAATTTCCGATGATGCCTCTTTTGATGTTGGCAAGCTAAGAATAAGAAAAAGTGGCAGTGCTGGCGGACACAATGGCTTAAAAAGTGTTATTGAATGCTTAGGCTCGGATGCTTTTCCACGCATAAAGCTTGGTGTTGGTCAAAAGCCAAATCCAGATTACGATATTGCCGATTGGGTTTTAGCAAGATTGCCAAGAGAAGAGGAGCCACACTTCTTTGCTGTACTTGAAACAATGCCAGATATACTCTCACTTATGCTAAAGGGCGAAATTGAAAAGGCAATGTGCGATTTTAATGGTATTTCAAAATAGGTGAACGATGGAAGAAAATATTTTAAATGGCTTGATTAGATTAAGCCCTCACTATGGTGAGCTAATCACTCGCTACAGGGAGGAGCGCAAGAATGGCACCCCTCTTCCCTTGCTTGTTGATGGAATAAGCGATGGTGCACTTTACTCGCTTATTTACTCTTTAATTGCCGATATAGGCAAGGAGCATAAGAGCCCACTCTTGATTTTGGTAAGCGAGGAACGACGAGGAGCTAAGCTTAATGAGTTTTTAAAGAAAGCTGATATAAAAAGCGAGTTTTACCCCGTCAGAGATTTTAACTTTTATGATTTAACTGCCTCCCGTGACCTTGAGCACGAGAGGCTAAGAGTGCTTTCTGGTGTTCTATTTAAGTCCTGTGATGCGGTTATAACAACACCAGATGCATTGCTTCAATACACCATTCCAAAAAAGCAACTTGAAAGCGCCTCTTTATGCGTAAATTTAGACACGCCCCTTGACATTTTGCAGTTTTCAAAGCAACTTTTTGATATGGGCTACTCTCCCGCATATGCGGTTGAAGGACCTGGGCAATATTCTGTTCGCGGTGGAATAATTGATGTTTTTCCAACCAATTGTGAATATACTGTTGGTAAAAAGCTACTGAATGAACAAAAGCCAATAAGAATTGAGCTATTCGGTGATGAAATTGACCGTATGGCAATCTTTAATATAGATACCCAGCGTATGGAGGAAAAAATTACCTCCTTCAAAATAACTCCTTCAAGAGAAATTGTTGCAACCCCCGAGCAGCTTGAAAGAATCGGCAATGAAATTGAAAATCTTTTGACCTACGCAACAAGCGAGGACTCAATAAGGCAATTAAGTCGCGAATTAACCGCTGTAAAGAGTGGCAACGCATCTGCTTCTTTCTTTGATAAGTATATTTCCCTTATTTACCCAGAAAAAAATTGTCTTTTAGACTATTTTGAAAAAGAAACAGACCTAATTATTTGTGACACAAACGGTGTTAGTGCAAGAGCAAGAGATGAGCAAAAGAGTCAAAACGAAATAGCAAAAGGCTTAATTGAATCGTTCTTAATCCCTTCTGAATTTACAGATTTTAGCGCACCTGTGTCTAAAATTGACGATTTTTCTAAAAATCACATTACTATAAACATTGATAATTTTATTATGTCTCGCCTTGATGCAGTAGGTGGCATTTATCACTTTGCAACCAAGGGCACATCATACGCAAACCATTCAATTTACGTCATCTCTGACGAGCTTGATTATTTCACTAAAAACAAATATAAAACAGCTTTAATATGCAATAGTACAACCGAGGCAAAGGGTGTTTTACGCACACTTAATGAATTAAACATTCCTGCAACGATTATTAAATCAAGCAAGGGAGAAGAGCCCTTCTCTCTTTCAGAAGGTGTTGTTTCTATTTTAGTTGATTCTTACCCCGAGGGGTACGAAATACCCGAGTCGCATATTTCCTTGCTCGTTCTTTCCGCAAGACAAGCAAGAGCATCAAAAAAAGCGCTTAAAAACAAGCGTCTTGCTAAGAGCGCGGGCGAAAGAATTCTTTCACACACCGACCTTGCCGTTGGTGATTATGTAGTTCACGTTGCTTATGGCATCGGTAAGTATCTCGGCATACAAAACCTTTGTGTAATGGGTGCATACCGTGACTATATTGCTATTCAATACGCAGGCACGGATAAGCTTTATCTCCCTGTTGAGCAGCTTGATATGGTTTCAAAATACATTGGCGCTGGCTCAAGCGATGATAATGTACGTCTTTCTAAAATGGGTGGCGCTGACTGGAAAAAGTCAACCGCACGTGCAAAAAAAGCAGCAAAGGACATGGCAAAGGAGCTAATTGACCTTTATGCAAGACGTACTCGCATTGATGGCTTTGCATTTTTTGACGATGCACTTATGGAGGATGAGTTTGCCTCATCCTTTGAATATGAGGAAACAGACTCACAGGCTCTTGCTATTAACGAGGTGCTTGGAGATATGAAAAAGCCATACCCTATGGACAGAGTTCTTTGTGGCGATGTTGGCTATGGAAAAACAGAGGTTGCCTTTCGTGCTGCTATGAAGGCTGTCGCAAATAACAAGCAGGTAGCAATTTTAGTGCCTACCACCATTTTAGCAATGCAGCATTACCAAACCGCAATTTCACGATTTGCAGGCACTGGTGTAAATATAGATATGATTTCAAGATTTAAAACCACCAAGGAGCAAAATGCTACCTTGCGCTCACTAAGGCGCGGAGACCTTGATATCATTATTGGCACACACAAGCTTCTTGCTAAGAATATTGAATTCAAGGACCTCGGACTTTTAATAATTGACGAGGAGCAACGCTTTGGTGTTTCACAAAAGGAAAAAATCAAAGCCGCGTGGCCAAACGTTGACGTTTTAACGCTTTCCGCCACCCCTATCCCAAGAACTCTTAGTATGGCAATGGGCGGAATTAGAGATTTGTCACAGCTTGACGAAGCGCCAGCTGGTCGTGTTGGCGTTCAATCATATGTGCTTGAGCACGATGAAAGCATCTTAAACGATGCTATAAAGCGTGAGCTTCACCGTGGTGGTCAGGTCTTTTATCTTGTAAACGATATTGATAAAATTTATCACAGAGCATCAAAGCTAACTAAGGAATTTCCAAACGCGAGAGTTGCAGTTGGTCACGGTCAAATGGACAAGGACTCTCTTGAGGAAATATGGCATAAGCTTGTGCTTGGTGAAATTGATATTTTGGTTTGCACAACTATTATAGAAACAGGAATTGATATTCCAAATGCGAACACCTTAATCATTGAAAACGCGGACAAAATGGGACTTGCACAGCTCCACCAAATAAGAGGCCGAGTTGGCAGAAGCCACCGCCGTGCATACGCATTCTTTACCTATCGCCGTGGCAAGGAATTAAGTGAGGTTGCAAGCAAGCGCCTAAACGCAATACGCGATTTTTGCGAGTTTGGTGCAGGCTTTAAAATTGCTATGCGCGACCTTGAAATAAGAGGTGCTGGAAATCTACTCGGCAGCGAGCAGCACGGTCACCTTGATGCTGTCGGCTATGACCTTTATATAAAGCTTTTAAACGAGGCGGTGCTTGAGGAAAAGGGCGAGGTGGTAACACCAACCGAGCAATACGAAACAAAGATTTCAACTGCACACAACGCATTTATTCCCGAGTCATATATTGAATCTCCATTGCAAAGGATTGAGATTTACAAAAAGATTGCACATATCGAGTATGAAAGCGACCTTGACGATATAAAAAACGAGCTAATCGACCGTTTTGGCAAAATTCCTCACGAAACGGAGGTGCTTCTTTCAATCGCACTAATCAAAGCATATTCTGCTCGTGCAAAAATCAAAAAGGTAGATATTTTGAAGGGTGAATTAAGATTCTTCCCTGAGATTATAAGCTTGCCTACCCTTGTCGAGGTGTCACGCTATAATCGTGAGCTTGTTAGCATTGTTGGGGTTATAAATCGCACGCCTTATATTTGCTTAAAGCTTACCCCCGGTGAGCCGATTTATAAAAACGCAATTCCTCTTCTAAAATTTTACAATGAAAAATTTAATAAAAACAACTAACAATTATTTAATTAATATGTTATAATGATAAAAACTACTAATAATTCAAAAGGAGATTTTACCTTGAAAAAAGCAATTTGCCGCACCCTGTGTCTGGTTTTCGTGGTTGTGTTATTCATTCCATTGCTTTCCTCCTGTGGAAAAGACAAATCAATGTATGAGTTAGGTGACTACAAAATCACCGAAAAAGAGTATTGCTATTTAATGGGAATGTTCAAAAAGAAGGTGCTTGCCTCATATGGCTCATCATTAACCGATGATAGCTTGTCGCAAGAAATTAGTGCAGGTGTTACCCTTGGTGACTATCTTGAGGGTAGATATCGCGATGGCTTTGAACAAAGCGTTCTTTCCTTGCTCTACTCACAATCGCTTTTTGACACCCTTGGTCTTTCCTTAAGTGCTGACGAAATAAATACAATGAACGCAACTGCTACCGCTGTTATTGCTTACTATGGCAACTATAGTGAATCAGAATTTGATAAAATTGCAAAATCATATGGCTTTGATAATGATGCAATGCGCTCCGTTTACGAAATGCAATTTAAGGAAAACAAGCTAAGACACCATTTGCTTGGTGAAAATTACGAAAAGGTTACAGATACTGACCGCGAGGAATATTATCGCGAAAGCTATCTTAGATACCAAACATTAATTGTAAATACACTTTATAAGCTCCATACTGACTCAACCGGAGAGGTTTCCTTCCAGCTGCTTGATGAATATGAAAAAGCAGAAAGAGAGCAATTAGTGCTTGAATTAAAGGAGCTTTTAGTAAACAATAATCTTGACTATGACTATATAATTTTAAAGGATGACAAAAACCTTTCCTTTGAGAAGCTTTGGGAAAAATATTCCGATGATAAATTCTATCCACGTGGACTTTATGAGACCTCAAAGCCAACCCCTGAGCAGCTTGCAAATTCAAATGTTTTATCAGCTGCTTACAATAGTAAAATAGGTGAAACAAAGGTTGTTACTGCAAAAAGATATTTTGAGGGTGAGGGCTCTTTGGACAACGGCGACACAACTATAAAGCCCGGCGACTATTTTGAATATGGCTCAGTTTTCGTTAAAAGACTTGAGCTTGATGCCTCTGCTTACGACAGACCCGAAAACAAGCTATTCTTTAGTGATGATACCTTTGAATCAGCTGTTTACAACTATGTATTTTTCGAGCATTTATCTGCGCATCAAGACTCTTTACCATACGAGGTTAAAATCTCAACAAAAATCACAGAATATACATTTGCCTCTGTTAAGGCAAACGAGCTTGATTACTATCTCTTTGTTTCAGAGGACGAATAATTAAAAAAAAGCTGTTGCGTGTGCAACAGCTTTTTTGTTATTTTCTGTTCTCCCAATCATATGGAGTTACCTGATATACATAATAGTTAAGCCAGTTTGAATAAATAAGGTTGGCAACTGAGTACCAGTTTGGTACAACCCTTGTTTTTTCCTCGTCCTTAAAATAATTTTCAGGTGGCTCAATTGGAAGGCCCTTTTCAAGGTCTCGATAATACTCGTTTTTAAGTGTATCCTTGTCATATTCCATGTGTCCCATTAGGAATATGCGGCGTCCGTCCCTTGAGCGAACAACGGATGCGCCAATTTTATCAGAGCCAGCCAAAATAAGCAAGTCTTCAACTGAACGAATATCTTCAATATCGATAGTTGTGTGTCTTGAATGAGGCATATAAAATTCCTCGTCTGTTCCCTTTAAAAGCGGGTCAAAGCTAACAAACTTTTTATGCTTAAACACTCCAAAAAGCTTTTTATCTAAAATCTTTTTATTGAGCCCATAATAGTAATGCATAGCCGCCTGTGCGCCCCAGCAAATAAAGATGGTGCTTTGAACATTGGTGTTAGCAAAGTTCAAAATCTCAGTTAGCTCCTTCCAATATTTAACCTCGTCAAATTCCATCATTTCAACAGGTGCACCTGTTATAATCATACCATCAAA